>JAYVXM010000028.1:0-2719 GCA_043785205.1 Bdellovibrionales bacterium | reverse complement strand
CGGCAGGCGTAACGAATCGCGATCGAGCACCAGAAAATTTTCTTTCCGTTTTCGTACCGAGGGGTGACTTCCTCAAGGAAACGCTCTTCATGATAAATCGCGGTCGAACCGTTTGCCCGGGCGCAGGTCTCTCCGGCGTGCTCTTCCGCCTGGTGATTGGCGTAGCCGACACAGTCCGCTTCATTCGACGTGCAACTATTTTCCGGCGCGGTCATGCAAGAACCGGTCATGGTTTCGGCGTGGGCGAGCGTCGAGACGAATGCGATAGATAGGGCGGCGAAAACGGGCAATGTGGATTTCATATTTTTCCTCCGAGTTTGGGTTTCGATCCGGCGACCGTCCGCCGAACGTCTTCGCGATTCACCGGGGATTCTCCACGAACGGGAAATACCGCTCCAAGTTTGGAGCGATTCCCTTCGTTTCCGCGCTTTCCGCGTCCCCGAACGGGAAAATTTCCAGTATCTCCGCCGAAACCATAAAAAGGGGACTCGACTATGATCTTGAGAAAGCTTGGATTCGCCGCCGCGATCGGAATGGCCCTTCTGTTTAATGTTAGCGCGCACGCCGCCGAGTATTCGGGAGTCGGCACCTGGGGAAATCGTGCGCTCGCGTACGGATGTGGCGACGGCGCCGACGCCGCCCTGAAGGCGATGGTCACCGACCTGGGGGGCGATCGCCTTCGCGACTACGCGATCGATTGGGCTTACGTCGGGATGGTCGACGGGAATCACGTCGACTGCAAGGCGACGCTGATTCCGGGCGGGAGTTCCGAGACTTTCCCGTATCCGCGCCGCGAGTTTTCGTTTTCCGATCGCCGAGTCGCGACGGGTCCGACGGCGGCGATCGCGTGCGGAAACGCCGAAGCCCTCCTCCTCTACTGGACGAAATTTCAGATCAGCGTCGGCGCCGGCAGCGGCCTCGACGCTCAATCCTTTTCCCGACTGACCCACTCCGAGCTCATCGACCGCTCGATCACGACCGGAGGGGAGCAGTCCGGTCATCCGTACTCGCAATGCACCGTGAGTCGCCGCTTTTCGGGGATCGAGATTTTCTACGAAGGAGTTTACCGCGTCGCCGAGGGCGCGGGTTCGACGGTGGAATCCGCGTGCGCGGCCGCGGTCGCCGTGGCCCAGCGGGAGTCGGGCGTGATGTGCACCGCGCGGGGGCTCGAGCTGAACCACTGGTGGACGAACGGCGACCGGACGAACGAGTCCGGCGGCCAGGCACTCTGCCGGGTGAATTACCGCTCGGACTGCATCGAACGCGGCGGACGCTGATTTAAGGATTTGGCCGCGGCGGGGCCCGGAAAGTAAACGGGTTCGGGCCGGAACGGGTCTGCCACCGTCGGCGGCGCCCCATTTATTTACGCTCGTCGATGGAGATCTGCATGATCGCGAAGAGGAGGACGAGCGCGGCCGCGGCTTGGATGGGCAGGAGCGGGGCCTTCAGAAAGATCGTGTTCAGCGTTACCGCGGTCACCGGAAAGAGAAGTTCCATGAACGTTGTCTTCGATGCCGTCGTCCGTCCCATGCCTTGATAATAAAGGATCAGCGCGAGGAGGCCGGGCACGAGCGCGACGTAAAGGAGCGAGCGTAACGTGGCGGGATTTCCGAGTTGGCGGTAGGACGCGAGCGCGCCGCCGTCGGCCGCGGAAAAGTCGCCGGCGAGGGCGAGCATCACGGCGAGCGTCGCCAGGCCGAAAACGAAACGCCAGTACGTCACGATCAGCGGCGGAAGTCGCGAAAGGACGCGCTTGCCGACGACCGTCGCGAGCCCCCAGAGTCCGGCCGCGGAAAGCGCGAAGAGCGAGCCACGTGATTCGAGGGTCCCCCCGGAAAGGAAGTCGAATTTGAAATTGGGAAAACTGATCGCGAGCCCTGCCGCCAGCGCGAGCGGCGCCCAGATCCAGAACCCGCGCTTCGGCCGTTCGCCGAGAAAAATCGCGGCAAGGATGATCACGAAGACGGGCTGGAGTTTCTGGAGGAGGATCGAAACGGAGGGATTCACGTACCGAAAACTCGCGGTGAAGAGTACGGTCGCGACCGCGGAGGCGCCGCCGCCGAGGAGAAAGAGGCCGACCCACTGGGGAATCGTCATGTCCGTCAATTCCCTTCGGAACCGATGGAGCATGAACGGGGTCAGAAGCGTAACCGCGAGAAGGTGGTCGAAAAAAACGACGAATACCGGATCCATCCCGGCGTGAATGAGGGGAAAGCGAACAAGGGCGTCGGTCGCCCAGAGAATGGCCGCGAAGGCGACGAGGAAGGGACCCATGAAATTAGACGGCGCTTTCGGGAGAGGCGATCTCCACCGCGCCGAGGACTCCGTCTCCACCCGGGACTCGTGCATCGCGCGGGCCTCCTCCTCCATGCTGCGACCACCATTTCCTGAAATTCGGGAGCGCGGCCTCGGCCATATGTTTGCGGAGGTCGTCCTTTCGGAGACCTTCGGAACCCGGGAAGGTGTTCGAATCGTAGATCGCGAAGCAGGCGTTGATCGGTTGGTAATTCGCCGGATCCGATCCGGTGACGTAACGGAGAAGCGCGCCAAGGGCGGTGTTCACCGGCGGAACCTCGAGGGGCCGCCCGAGCGCCCGACCGAGGATGAAATTCGCGGCGAGGAGTCCGCAGGCGGCACTCTCGAGATAGCCTTCGACCCCGGTCACTTGGCCGGCGAGGTAAACCTTCGGGTTTCCGCGGAGCGAGAGGTCGGCGCGGAG
>JAYVXM010000027.1:0-2721 GCA_043785205.1 Bdellovibrionales bacterium | reverse complement strand
CCGGCGCCGATTTGGAGCGCGCGGTGGGTTCCTTGAGACGCCGCGAGGAATCCCATCCAGGTATTCCCGATCAGCGGCCCGCTCATATAACTCAGCATCTCGATCCCCGCGAGCCGTCCGCGCACGGAATCGGGAATCGTCTCGTTCCAGAGGCTCGAACGGAACATCGCGCTCACCATGTCCGCCGCACCCGAAAGGATGAAGAATCCGAGGGCGAGGTAGGCGGAAGTCGCGAAGCCGGCCCCCCCGATCGCCACGCACCAGAGGAGCGCGCCCACGGTGATGAAACGCCCATAGCGCCGCTTCCCGATCGTCCACCGGCTGAGCGAAGTGCAGATGAGCGCGCCGAACGCACCCGAAGAATAGAGCCAACCGAGCACCCGCGCGTTCCCGCCGGCGCCGCCGGCGGCCGCCCACTCCCCAGCGAGCGCCGGAAAAAGCGCGAGCGGGTAGCAAAACATCATCGCCGCGATGTCAACGAGGTACGACCCGAAAAGGACCGGCCGCTCCATCGCGTAACGGAGGCCGCTCAGGACCGTGGCGAAACTCGGCCGGATTATTTTCCCGAGTCGAGCGGGTTCCGCCACGCCGATCAGAAAGAGGATCGAAATGAGGTACGAACCCGAATCGATCCAGAACGCGCCTTTAATCCCGAATTGGGCGAGGAGAAGTCCCCCGATCGTCGGACCGATCACGTGCGCGAACGTTCCGCGAAATCCGTTCAGCGCGCTGATCCGGGAAATATCCTCGGGCGCGACGAGTCTCGGCGTGAGCGACTCGAGGGCCGGCCGATGAATCCCGGATAGCGCCGAGAGCGTCGCCGCGAACACGAAGCACGGCCAAACGGAATCGCCCTGAGTGGCGAACGGGTAGAGGGCACACAGGAAGGCCAATCCGAATTCGCAGCGAATGATCAAGCGCACGCGATTCGTCGAATCCGCCAGCGCCCCGCCCCAGAATCCGGTGAGGACGAGCGGTACGAGCTGAACGACGCCGATCAGCCCGACCGAAGCCGTGGAGCGGGTCTTCGCGTAGACGTGGAACGGCAGCGCGACGAAGCTCAGACTCGTGCCGAGGACACTCACGAGCTGGCCGAGATAAAGGCGGCGGAACGCGGGATATTTTCGAAGCGGCGAAAGATCAAGCCACATGCTTAAGCTCGTCGATTCGATTCATCCGCCGCTCGAGCGGAAACAGAAACACGAGAATCAGTACCGAAAAGGCGATGCTGATTCCCGCGACCCGTTCCATACCGACGAGCGTTCCGCCCGCACCGGGGGCGAGCAGGAACGCCGACAGAAAGGCGCCCGCCGCGCTCGCCGCGTTTTGACACACGGACATAAAAGATACGAAGCGCGCCCGTTCGTGGGGCGCGGGTACCCGGGAAGCGACCGCGGTCGTGGCCACCCCGCGAGTTCCCATCGCCGCCATGAAACCGACGAAGATCGCTCCGATCGGCAACGGCGACGGCGTTCGGGTGAAGCCGAAGAACGTCACCGCGATCAGGAGCGCGGTCGCTCCCCCGCCGACGACGGACGCGCCGAAACGATCAATCAGGCGGCCCGCCCCGATCATGAGCCCGAAGCTCACGAGGCCGCCGATCAGGTAGAGTAAACCGAGTCTGTCCCTCGGGAGCCCGAGATTAAACTGAAAGTAGGTCGCCAGGTTCGGGATCATGAGGAAACCCGCCACCATCGCCGCCGCCATACATCCGTACGCGAGCCAGACTTCCTTCCGCGCGAGCATCGCCCGGGCGGCTTCGAACGCGCGTTCCGAACGCGCGCGCGCGAGGTGTCCGCGCATGGCGGGTAGCCAACGGAGGCCGGCCAACCAGACGAGGATCGCCAGGCCGCCGACGCCGAAGAACGGGAGGCGCCAACCGCCCGCGCGCGCGAGCTCGAGACCGGCGGGAACTCCGAAAACCGACGCGACCGCGAAGGCGCTCATGAGCGCGCTCATCGCGCGCCCTCTCCGCGCGACCGGCACGACGTCCGCCGCGAGCGAAAACGTAAGGGATGTCGCCGGGCCACCGAAGATTCCCGCGAAAATTCGCGCCGCGAGCAACGAACCGAATCCGGTAGCAAGGCCCCCGAGGAGCGTGCCGATTCCGAGTCCCGTCATGCACCAGAGAAGAGCCGTCTTCCGGTCGAAACGGTCGAGGAAGAAGCTGCCGATCAGTCCCGAAATCGAGGCGGCAGCGGTATAACTCCCGCCGATCCAGCCGAGATGGGCGGTTTCGATCCCGAGCGCGGCGGCGAAGTCCGGCCCGAGGGGCATGACCATCATGAAATCGAGGACATTGATAAACTGAACGGCCCCGAGGAGCACGATGATCCGGCGCTCCTCCACGAGGGTGAATGAAGCGGTCCCCTCGGACATCTACTTTTTGTCTCCCTTTCCTTTTCCGCCGGCCACTTCCATCATCGCGATCCACTCCCCGTGCTTCGGCGTCGATAGAACGAGGCTGTAGAGGGCGCCGCCGCCGGGAATCAGCGCGACCGTCGTCGTGCGAGTCTTGCCCGCCGTTCGGCGTCGAACGGCGGGGATCTTATGGGACTTCCCGCCTCCGACGAGGACGAGTTGGCCCGTATCGCTCGCGAGCGCGACCATGTATTCGCCGGAGGGCACCTCCACTTTTCCGCATACCGAGTTCTTGCCGATGGTGACTTTCATTCAGCCTTTCTTTCGCCCGTGTTCGAGCTCGTGTTTCGCCTCGATGAG
>JAYVXM010000026.1:0-8968 GCA_043785205.1 Bdellovibrionales bacterium | reverse complement strand
GAGGTCGCGCTCGATCGGGATACCGGCGAGGTGAAAGTCCGACGCGTGGAAATCCTGATGGATCTCGGCCGGCCGATCAATGCCGCGCTCGACGAGGGTCAGGTCCTCGGCGGCTTCGTGCAGGGTATGGGTTGGGTGACGACCGAAAAACTTCATTACAATGCGGGCGGCGCGCTCCTCTCCCACTCGCCTTCGACCTACAAGATCCCGTCCGTCCAGGACACGCCCCGGGAATTCAAGGTCACGCTCCTCGCGAATAACGAAAATTACGCGAACGTCCGCGGCACCAAGGCGGTCGGCGAACCACCGCTCCTCCTCGCGGTCGGCGTCTGGACCGCGGTCACCGACGCGCTCTCGGCGTTGCCGATCTATCGCGAGGCGTATCCCGAGATCGAGCTTCCGGCTACCGCCGAGGTCGTTCTCCGCGCGATGGAACCGACGCGCTTCGCCCGGTGGCGAAAATGAGCCGTGAAATTTGGCGAGCCGCGGCCGAACTCGAGCTTGCGGGTACTCCGTTCGTCGTCGTCACGATGGCCGCCTCGCGCGGTTACGCGCCCCAGGACCCCGGTTCGAAAATTCTCGTCACGCGCGAGGGACTTCACGCCGGTACCGTCGGCGGGGGCAAAGTCGAAGCGAAGTGCATCACTGAGGGCCGGCGACTCCTCGACCTTCCGCGGGGCGAAACTTCGACGGTACTCTACACGTGGAACCTCCAGCGCGATGTCGGCATGACCTGCGGGGGCGAGGTCACCTACCTCTTCGAGCGCCGCGATCCGGCCAGCTGGTCGATCGTCGTTTTCGGCGCAGGCCACGTCGCCCAGGCGCTCGCCGGAGTCCTCGCGACGCTCGCGTGCCGGGCGACCTTCGTCGACTCGCGACCGGAGTGGCTCGAGCGTACGCCGCGCGAGTCCGGAAATCTCGCGACGGTTCTCCTCGAAGACACCTCGACCTACGTCGCCGGACTTCGGGGCGACGAATTCTGCGTGGTAACGACTCGCGGGCACGCCACCGATCTTCCCGTTCTCCGCGCGCTTTACGCGCGCGAACGCGCCGAGGGCCTCCGCTTTCCGTACATCGGCGGAATCGGTAGCGAGGTGAAGGCGATCAAGCTCCGGAAGGAGCTCGGCGAACTCGGCGTTCCGGCGGATCGCATCGCGGATTTCCGCTGTCCGATCGGGGTCCCGCTCGGAACGAACGATCCCGCCGAAATCGCGATCTCGATCGCCGCCGAACTCCTTCAGGTCCGCGACCGACGGACTTCCTCCGCGGTGGCGGCGAGCGACGGAAATCGCGCCTGAACCTTCGCGGCCCAGCGCTTCGGAAACGCGCGAACGCCGAAGAAGATTAGCCACGCGAAGCCGACGGTGCGGGCGAGGTAACCCAAGATCTCGCGCACGTCCTTTCCCGTATAGACGACGAACCCGAGCGTGAACGCGAGCGAGATCAGGTAGATCGGGCGGAGGAGATCTTTCGTCGCGCCGAGCGCGGGCGATTCGGGAACCGACGCGGCCCGATCCGACATTTCCGTCGATTTTCTCCGTGAGACGGCCGAACTCCGCTTCGCCCACTCGCCGATACGGGCGAAATAGCGGGCCTCGCCTTCCGCGTCCGCGCGCCACGCGAAGACCGCGAGTCCGGCGGAAATGAACGCCTTGAGCGCGACGGCGCCGACGAGAATCCACGCCCCGAATTCCACCGGAATTCCGGTCTTCGTCGCGATTTCCGTCCAGAGCATCGCGACTGCACTGAAGAAAGTGTCGCCGAAGACGAGGTACGCGAAGACGATCGGATGGAGAAAGGCCCAGAACGAAAGAAGCACGAACCCGGTGATGACGCCGAGAAGATTCAAGCCGAAGACTCCGATCCCGGCCGAAAAAAGCAGCCCTTGGAGCGAGATCCCGAGCGCTGGCATCGCGCGCGCACCGGCCGGCGAAAGGAATTTCAGGATCGCCGTCACGAAGGAAACGGAAGTCGCGACGAAAATCCCCCGTTTACGGGCGGGACGATCGGAGTCTTCCACGGTCGGCCGAACCGCGAACGTGAGGAGAACGCCCTGATTCAAAGTCAGAAGATGCCCCCCGAGCGGGATCCGAAAACCATGGACGACGCTGCCCACTCCGATTTCGGTGACGGACTGAAGCGCGGCGTAGCGGGCGATGCGTGGATCGGATCCTTCGGACATGCTTCTGAATTCCCCGGGAACCATGCTACGCGGAATGCATGCGACGTAAAGTAAATCCGAAGCGAGTGCTCTGATTGCCTTGGACGCTAGCCCTTCGGGAGTTCGATCGCGAAAGCGTAGCGGTATCCGACGATCGACCCGAGTCGCGCTCGAAAGCCTACCGGCTCGCCCTTCCCGCACCGAAGTTCGTAATCACCACCGGCGAGGACTCCCGTCACCTTGTAATCCGCGACGATCGTTTCGTCGGCGCGCGGATGGGCCTTGAAACACGCTTCCTTCAGAACCCAATGGTCGAGACGATCCGCGAGGAACGCGACCTCGGACGCCGAGAAAAATCGCGCGAAGGCGGCGTCGGAAATTTCGCGGTCCGCGCGCTCGAGATCGACGCCGACCGGAAAGGGCCCGCCGGAAACGACCGCCGCGAGGGCCACTCCCTGCGAATGCGAAATCCGCGCGTGAAAAATCGGCCCGGCGAGGCCGTCGAAGGCTCGGACGAGCACGCTTCGACTGAGTTCCCACTCTCGAATCCGAGCCGCCGAAGCCGAGGTCGCGAGGAAATCCGGTTCGCCGAACATCCGATCGCACAGCAGCCCGGCGGGAAGCCGCGCCCGAATCGCCGTCAACTCGTGAAGGAGCCCGGCGCGCGAAAAATCCGAACCGAGCTCGTCGGCCAACACCGCCCGCGCTTCATCATGACCGACGAACCGCCGCAGATCCGCAGTTAAGGTTCGGCTAGCGGATAACGAACCGAACGAGCTCGCGTCGCTCAACCGGCGTCGTTCGCCTTCCACTCGACGCTCTCCGAGATCACTTTTCCGACGGTGGCGCCGTCGTTCGAAGGATTGTCGAAGATCTGGCCGAAGACGATCCTGAACGGCCCGCTTACCTTCTGATGAAGGTCGCAGACCATCTGGAAAACCTTCGACTCGCCGACGCGAAAGTCGATGATGCGTTCGCCGGTGTTGAAGAACGTATGGTGGAGAATGCCCTGGGTCTCCCCGCGGAAACACTGCATGTCCCGCAGTTTCACGATGATCGGCACCTTCGCTTCGTTATGGAGGGTCATCCGAATGTCGTACTTCGTCTTCTTGTCCTTCACCCACTCGACGGCCATCGAAATGATGCCTTCTTTTTTCATCGTCGCCTGCTCCGGCGCGACGGTGAGGGTGCTTCCGCCGCAGGCGAAAAGTCCGAGGAAAAGCGCGGAGAGGACGAGAAATCGGGCCGATTTAGGCGGGGACATGAAAATGGCTCCTTTCGAGGGCACGGAGGGTAAACGAAAGATTTCGGGCTTGGCCTAGGTAAACGCGGAGCGCCCCCAGGAACAACTCCAAAGAAGATTCGCGCCGCGCGTCATGAAAGAGGACGATGTCCCCATCCCGCGTGCCCGGCAACGTCCGCGTCAGGCGCTCGGCCGTCGGCGCGAAGACCGCATCGTAAAACCGGGTTTGCCAAAGGATGAGCGGGGTCTCGAGATCCCGCGCGGCGCGCACGAGTTCCGGCGTGCGCACGCCGGCGGGCGGACGGAAGCCGATGGTCGGCGCGCCGGCGACCTCCGAAATCGCGCGCTCCCCCGCCGCGATCCATTCGCGAAGGCTCGCGCGACCTGTGAAGTAGTTCGCGTACCGATGGTCCGGCGAATGATTACCGAGGGTATGGCCGCGCCGAAGGATTTCCCGCACGAGCTCGGGTCGCCGCCGGACTCGATCGCCGATCAGGAAGAACGTCGCCGTGGCGTCGAACTCGGATAAAAGGTCGAGCACGCGCGGCGTTCCGAGCGGATCCGGGCCGTCGTCGAAGGTGAGGTGGAGCGTTTTCGACCCGCTCGCCTTTCGGTCGGCGGCGGTCGGCGCGACGTTGCGAAAGCAAGGGCCGTAGAGCAAATCGAACCCGCGCCCGAGGGCCTGGTCGAACGTCACGCCGGACGTTCCCAGGCGATTTCGCTGAAACCGCCGTCCCGCTTCGCGACGAAAAACGGCGGCGCGCCTCGCTCGGAAATCGTGCGTGCGAGGCGCTCGAGCACGTTCGTATCGTAGTCAGCGACGGAATCCGCGACCGGCACGACCCGCGCCGGGTCCGAGGGGCGCGAACGCACGATGCGGAATCCTTCGGAGAACTTCGCGATCCACGCCGTCGCGAAACGTTCCGGCCGAGTCGTCATGAGGAGGGTCGCCGCGCCTTCGCCGAGTCCCATTCCGGACGGACCGTGGTTCATTTCCATTACGCTCCGGAGTTCCGGCACGACGCCGTCGGCGACGGTGACGAAAACGGTGTCGAGCATCCCGTCGAGGAGAAGCATCCGCGCGGCCTCGAAGACGTCCTCCGCGGTGTGCATTCCATTACTGAGAGTCACCGTCGGCGCGGTGATGCCGAGCTTCATCGCGAGGAAGCCGACCGTCGAATTGTGCAGGCTGTTTTGGAAAAGGATCGGCCGCGCGACTTTCTGTTCGGCCAGCGTCTTCAGGAACTCCTTCGTCGTCTCGAGTTCACCGTGGCTCGAGCCGAAGACGAGCCCGGTTGCGCGAAGAACTTCGGCCGGCATCCCGGCGACGAGGGTCTCGAGCGAGGCGTACGCCATCGCCATGTTCCGCGTCGCCTTGCGGAACTCCGGAAGCATGCGGATCCGCTCGACCGCGGACTCCGACGAATAGCCCGCGCCCATGAGGTAGATCATCGCGCCCCCTTCGAGCGCGTCGGCGCGCTCAGCACGATCGACGCGTTCGTACCGCCGAAGCCGAGGGTGTTTTTCAGGATGTGCCGGATCGGCGTCGGGACGGGTGCGCCCGCATGGCGGACGGAAATCGTGGGATCGGGATTTACGAGCCCCGCGGTCGGGAGTACGACGCCCTTCGCGATCGCCTGCACGCACAGAACCGTTTCGATCGCGCCGCTCGCGCCGAGCGCGTGGCCGTGAATCCGTTTCGTCGAGGAGACGTAGGGCGCCGTCGCGACTTCGGAGAAAAGGTACGCCAACGCCGCGCCCTCGGCGGAATCGTTCGCGCGCGAGCCGGTGCCGTGCGCGTGGACCCAGTCGATTTCGGCCGGACCGATTTCAGCGGTCGCGAGCGCCCGGCGCATCGCTTGGTACGACCCGCGCCCTTCCGGATGGGGAGAAGTCATGTGGTACCCATCGGTGCTGAGGCCGTAACCGGAAAGCCGCGCGAACGCGACGGCGCCGTCCACGGCGGCTTCGAGGCAGAGCGCGCCGGCGCCTTCCGAAAGGTTGATACCGTTCCGCTCGCGGTCGAAGGGTCGGGCGCCCGCGGGCGCGAGGAGCTGGAGGCTATTGAATCCGGCGAGGGTCAAATTACAAAGCACCTCGGCGCCGACCACGAGGACCCGTCTCGCGCGCCCCTGACGAATCCACATCGCGCCGAGCGCGAGGGCCTGGGTCGCCGCGCTGCAGGCCGAAGACACGAGCAGGGTTCGTCCGTGAAATCCAATTTCCTCTTTGAATGCGTCGACCGCGGCGCCGAGCGGCTGGGACCGGAAGACTTCGGCGAACTCCG
This sequence comes from Bdellovibrionales bacterium, assembly GCA_043785205.1. GTDB lineage: Bacteria > Bdellovibrionota > UBA1018 > UBA1018 > UBA1018 > JACMQW01. The sequence goes on along the minus strand of JAYVXM010000026.1, from coordinate 3,277 downwards.
CCGGAGTGAGCTCGCCGCGAAGGTGCTCGACGAGCGGGCTTTCCCACGCGGGAATCCGTCCGGTCGTGGTCGCGAAAAGAAGGCCATCCTCGGGAGCGAGGCGATCCCAGCCGGCGCTCCGCATCGCTTCGCGCGCCGCAGTCGTCGCGAAAAAAGTGGTGCGCGCCGTCCGGAGGTTCTCCTCGCCCGGTACCGATTCCGCGATCCGGCCGACGCCGTCCCGAATTCCCGATTCACCGCGGAAGGCGTGGTCCCAGAGCTCCGACGCGGTTCGGCCCGCGCAGGTATAGGCCCCGAGACCGGTGATCACGACGCCGGCGGCACCCATCACGCGGCCGTGCGATTCGCCTTCACGAACTCGGCGATCCCGCCCAGCGTACGAAAATACTTTTTCCCGGTTTCGGCGTCCCCGACTTTGACGCCGTAGCGCTGCTCGACCGCGACGATGACTTCGAGCATGTCGACGGAATCGAGTTCAAGCCCGGTCTCTCGCATCGAGGTGTGCTCGCCGAGGGTGGTCGGATCGACGTGGTGGAGGTTCACCGCCTCGACGACGAGGGTCGCGATTTCGCGCAGTAAATCGTTCGTGGCCGGCGTGGCGGAAGCGGCGGTCGTCGTCTCGATCATAGGCTTTCTTCTTCCCTCGAAATGGCTTAGTTTGAGGGGCCTTAGTTAACTCAGCGACCCGGCAAAGAAAATAGAGGAATGCCTTGTCCCTTCTCCGAACGACCGGAAATTTCGCGCACCTCCTCGCGGGCTTGACGCTTTGCGTGACTGCCTTGGCCTCCGAGACGCCCGTGACCGAAACCCAGCTCGCCGAAAAACTTCGGTATTACGCCCGCATCGCGAACCTCGAGGCCGACTTCCATCAGGTGAAGGATCTCAAGGAACTCGGAATGCAGATGAAGTCGGAGGGCCGCCTCACGCTTCGTCGCCCGGATTCCGTCGTCTGGGAAATCACGCGACCGGCGCCGGTCCGGGTCGATCTCGGAAACGGAAAAATTCGGATTCAGAGCGGCGAAGGTGCCTCGGCCACCGTTCAAAATTTCTCGGCCGATCAGATGCCGAAGGACAAGGACGCGTCGAGCTTGCGCGATCTCGTCGCCTGGCTTCGTCTCGACGCCCACGCGCTCGCCGAGCAATACGCGATCACCCGCACGACGGCGGATCATTTCGTGTTCGCGCCGAAGAAAACGGGCCCGTTCCGCACGATGGAAATGGACCTCTCGAAGTCCGGGCATCTCGAGAAACTCGTCCTGAACGAGGTTTCCGGCGACCGGATGACCCTGACCTTCGGACCTCCGCGCGTCGTGAAAGCGAAGAAGGACGGCGCGCCGTGAAGCGATTCGGACTTTTCGCGCTCGTCGCCGGCTTGGCGGTCCTCGCCGAGCCGGGAGCCGCGTCCGCCGCCGGCCCGCGCTGGCTCGACCGTTCGCACGCGATCTTTCTCCCGCCGGCGATGGCGGAGAAACTCGGAGCGACCCAGACCTTTCCGCTCTTCTGGTGGGATTTCCTCGTCGTCGACGAAGCCGCCGATCGTCCCGAAAAGATCCTACCGATTTGCGGCGCGATCCGGCCCGAGGAGAAGTCGCCACTCGAAAAGGCGTCGTGCGGCGCCGATCTGAACGTGTTTCTTCCCCTTCTCCGCGATTGGGCGCGCGATTATCCCCTCCGCCATCCCTTCCCCGGCCGGAGCGAACTTCGACGGAAATTCGGCGAGACGTACGCCCAAGCCACGCTTCCGGTGGGCGCCGACCTCCTCGGCGTCCTTCGCGAGGATCCGTTTTCGTCCTACGCGGAACTCCGGACGATCCTCGAGTCCCAAGTCAAAATGGACCTCCCGAATCAGGGCGGGATTTTCGTCGACGCCGCCACGAGACGCGTCGTCATCCCGATCCAGTTCAAAACGCCGCCGACGGATACCGCGGCCACGGGCCGCTTCTACGGCATCCTGAATCAGTCCTGCAAAGGCGTCGCGGGACCGGGGTGTCCGCCCACGACGTTGATCGGTCCGCACGCCTCGACCTACGCGAACGAACGCCAAGTCCAGCGCGACGTCGAACGCGTCTCCTACTTCGGCTTTCTCTTCACCGCCGCCCAGATCATCCTCCTCCTCGCCACGCGTCGGGAACGCGCGCTCTGGCTCTTCCCGCCCGTCATCGTGGCGACCGGAGTGGCCGCCCTCGTGACGATCGGGATTTTCGGCAGCATCCACGGGCTCACCCTCGCGTTCGGGACCGGACTGATCGGGCTCGCGATCGATTACGGGCTCCATTCCGCGTTCAACGTCTCCTACCGTGGCGTCTGGCGCGCGAATCTCTGCGGCATCCTCACCACCGTCGCCGGCTTCGGCGTGATGCTCTTCAGCCAGGTTCCGCTCCTCCGGCAGCTGATGGTTTTCGCGATCATCGGTCTTGTCACGGCCTACCTCCTTTTTTTCTACCTCCACTTTCGGTACGGGAAGTTCTTCGCGATCGAGCCGTTTCCGTTCGAGCCGAAGGTCACTCGCGGGCGTACGATCGCGATCTTCGTGATCCTCGCCGCCGCGCTCCCCGCCGCGCTCATTCTCCGCCCGAATCTCGACATGAGTCAGTTCGACTTCCAGAGCGCACGCGACATCGAGGTGCGGAACTGGCTCTACCCTCACCTCGGCGTAAAGGCTTCGCTCCTCGAAATCGATCCCGCCTCGAGCCTAGAAACGGGACTCGCGAACGCGCAGTCAAAAAGGAAATGGGCTGACGCGAATCACATTTCACTCCAGAACATCGCACGTTTCCTCCCGCCGCTCGCGGAACAGACGGCAAATCGGAAGACGTGGACGGACGCCTTTTGCGCGAACCGCTCTTCGGCCGCCGATTCTCCGCTCGCGCTCCTTTCGCCCGATCAACGAAAGTTTTTTTCGCCCGCGCTTTCGCGTTTCGATTGTGAATCACTCGGCGCGCTCGGGAACGCCGTACCGGTCTATCTCCGCGATTTCCACGGTGATCCTCGCCGGAGCTACGGTTACCTCTCCGTCTGGTTTCCCAAGGACGACTCGGAAACGGAACTCGTGAAAGCGGAGTACCCGGAGGCGCTCTCCGTCCGTGAAGCGGTGGACCTCTTTCCGAAAACGCTTTCCGCAGAGATGCGGTGGATGGCTCCGCTTTCGGTATTTCTCGCGTCGTTTCTCCTCTTCCTCTACTATCGTCGGCTCGATCTTACGCTTCTCGCGCTCGTGCCGTTTTTCTGCGCGACCGGGGTCTACGCGCTCGGCGTGTTCGCGTTCGGGTTGAGCTTC
>JAYVXM010000025.1:0-2729 GCA_043785205.1 Bdellovibrionales bacterium | reverse complement strand
AACTCGGGTACGAACGAAGGCTATGCGATCATCGAAGCCGAAGTTCCGCTCACCGAAATGTTCGGGTACTCCACCGACCTTCGTTCCGCCACCCAAGGCAAGGGCGAGTTCACGATGGAGTTCCTGAAGTACTCCGCCGTGCCGAAGGCCGTGCAGGACGAAATGGTGAAAAAATATCAGGAGAAGAAAGCCAAAGGTTAACCCAGGGGCTTTTTCGAACGGGTTTTCATTCCGCTTAGCGATTTCGGGTTCTTGGATTCGGAAGATGACTCTGGATCGATTGTAACTCATTGATATTTAAAGATATAATCAATCACCGCTTCCTATTGATTTGCCGCATAGTTTCAAGGATAATTATTAATAATAGTTAATAATTGATTGAGGTCGATCTATGCGGAGTCTTTTCCGGAAACCCTTTTGGGTCGCATTTGCGATGGGAACCGCGGTCGGCCTGAATGCGTGCTCCCTTTCGTCCACGAAATCAGATGGGACGGCCTCGCTCTATGTCGATCTCTCTTCATTGAAGGGCGCGGCCAATCGATTCGCGTTGATGAATTCGGGAGGCGGGCTTTACGGGCTCGTTCCGCCGAACAATGCGGCCGCCTTTAGTTGTTACGCCGTGAACGTCACCGGTCCGGGTATCGGTGATTCTTCGCCTAGTCAGCATCCCCAAGACGTCGGGCTTGTTTTCTCAAATCTCCTGAATGCCTCGGTTTCGAATAATTATTGCTCGTACCGCGGCGTCGTCACCCCGCCGATTATTCTCAATGCGGCCGGGCCCTCGGACGCCACCCTTCAAATTCCTCCGGGGGATATTCGCCTCGTTCAGCTCGTGGGTATTAACGATCCCCTCGTTTGCGCGAGCGGTGTAGTCGATGATCCGCCGGGCTCGACGGGTGGCGGCGGTCGGTTTTTCGAGATCGGTCGATCCGTGGTCGGCGGCCTCTTCAGCGATACCTCGGTGGACGTCGCGATGAGTTGGCCGGCGACGGCGGCGCTGCAGTCGTTACGAACCATGGATTGCGGCGGAGCATGCGCGCTCGACGATCACTTCCAAACGGGGACGGCGAGTCAGCAACCGATGAGCGCTTCGTCTCCGTTGATCGCCCAACGAATCGCGAACGTTCCGGGAAAATATATTCGATCGATCGACCTGAATATACGATCGGCGTCGGCCGCGGATACGGTCACGGCGACGATTTACCAGACGACCTCCGGAGCGGTGAATCCATCTGGGGGCGCCACTTCGTTCGCGGCTTCCGTAGCGATTCCCGTCACGGCGGGCGCGGTACCCTATACCTTTGATCTGCATTACATGGGCGGATACCTGCAGATGCAGGCCGGTTACGACTACTGGATCGTGACCTCGTCGGCCGCCGCGAACGGCACGACCAGCTGGGACTACACCTTTCATTCGGCGACGACCAGTCCGGACGTCCTTTCCTACTCCGCATCCACTTGGACTTCGGTCAATGGAACGAACGGAATGAATTACCGTGTGAACGAATGCGCGCCGTGAATTCTTTCGTCCGCTAAAACCGAACGCCGACCCGAACCGCGAGCCCCGGCACGTCCGCGCTCGAGTAATTTCCCTCGAACGCGATTTGGATGACGGCGAGATCGAACATCAGGCCGCCGAAGAGGGCGAGCCCGTTTCGTTTTCCGTGCGCGGTGAAGTGGACGACATTCCCGCCGCCGAGGTCGATGGGAATGTCGATCTTCGACTTCGCGAACGAGTAACTCATGCCCAGGTAAGGCTCCGCGAAGGCGAGCTTCGCGCCGACGAGGATCGCGGGCGTCCAGGTCTGGGTCGAAACGATGCCCAGGTTGTTATTCGAATAGGCGAGGCGGAGCGAGGCGCCGAAACCCTCCTCGGGCTCGATGATCTTCACTTTCGCGGCGATGCCGGTCAGTTTGTAGCCGTGGTAGGCGAGCCACCCGCCTTCGAGCGCGAAGCGATCCCCGAGGCGAAGGTTCGCCTGGATTCGAGCGGCCGGGATTACTCCGGGGACACTGCTATTGAAACCCGCGGCCTTCAAGGCGTCCCGAAACGCGTCCGGAATTTTCGTCGCCTGGGCGGCGACGCCGACTTCGAGTCCGATCGGTCCGCTCGGGGGATCGACCCCGGTGAGCGGCCGGAATTCTCCTCCGAGTCCGATCGCTTGCGCGGCGGCGTTCGCGGCTTGGTCGGTGATGAGCTGGAGGGGGGTCGTGAACTGGCTCGGATCGAGGGTGAGTCCGGCGGCGCGCGCCGGCGCGGATGCGAGCGCGGCGAGGAGAACGAGGAGGAAATGAAAAGGGGTGAACTGCGTTTGGCGCATCACCCTTGTCATACTAGAGACTCGGGAGTCGGATTGAAATCAGTTCGTCTTTTTCGCGGTCGATGCGTCGGCGGGTTTCGCCGCCGGAGGAACCGCGTTCGCCGGAGCGACGGGGGCGACCGGAGCCGCGGCGGGATTCGTCGTGGCCGGAGTGCTCGAGATCGGAGCGCCGGAGTCAAAAACCGAGCGCTTTTCCCGACCGCCCATGATCGTCAGGCCGAGCGAAGTGATCATGAAAATCGCGGCCAGAACGAAGGTCGTTTTCGTGAAAAAGTTCGCGCCGCCGGAACTCCCGAAAACCGTGTTGCTCGAACCGCCCAACGTGGCGCTGATGTCGGCGCCCTTCCCGGATTGCATCAGCACGACGACGACGATCAAGAAGCAGGTAACGATGTGGACGACGGTGAC
>JAYVXM010000024.1:0-2730 GCA_043785205.1 Bdellovibrionales bacterium | reverse complement strand
GACCGCAAGCGGTAGCGGGTTCCTCATGCGTTAACCTCCGAGGGTCTTAAAGATGAAGGGATACGCGACGTCGACGTTCACGCCGCCCTTCGGATTCGGAAATTGCCAAGTTCGCAGGCGGCGTTGAATGCACTCGCCGAGCGCCGGATCCGGCAGACTCGAGTTCGAGACCTTCACTTTCGCAACGACGCCCCGACCGTTAATGGTGAAATCCAGTACGACCCGTCCGTCGACTTTCGACGCCCGTACCATCGACGATTCATAGCAGTAGCGGACTTCCTTCATGTGCGCGTGGATTACCCGTCCGACTTCTTCCTTCGTGAGACCTTCTTCGACCTCGGCTTCGCCGGTGCCGAGCGAGATTCCGTCGCCGCCGCCGCCAGCACTCATCACTCCCTTAACGCCATTCGAATAACCCGCCGTGGCCGGTCCGCGGACGCCCGCATTCGAATCGCCGCCGAAGCCCGATACTTTCGAGTTTTTGTCGCCACCGCCGCCGGCGTTCATGTCGATTGAGAGGTTCGCCAACGCGCCCGAAACGGATTTCGACTCGCCCTTGGTCAAGCCTCCCGAGCCGAGCTTCGCGCTGTCGAGAAGCTGCTTATTATCGACGATCTTCATCAGACCGCCGCGCATCAAACCCTGAAAGAGATTCGAAGCCCGGTTCACCTTCGGCGGCGCGGCCTTCGCCACGCGTGCCGGAGAGACCGCCGGAGTCTTCTTCGCGCCGGCGTTCCCCTTCGGAACGATGATTTGATCCGGCGGCTTCGGCTTCGAAACTTCTTCGCTCTGAGCGAGGGCCTTCTCCGCGGTATCGTGCTTTTCGCCCGCGAGTTTCTTCTCTTCGGAGTTCTTCGGCTTTTCGACCGGGGTTTCGTCGCGCTTGCGTTCGTGCTTTTGTTTTTGCACGAGCACCTTCAAAATTTGGGGCGGAATGACTTCTTCCTTCTCCGGCTTCGGAATCATGGCGGTGATCCCGAAAAAAAGGAGGAGGGCAATCATCGCTCCGCTGGCATAGCGGAGGAAGTCGCGGTTTTCGTAAGGGCGATCCGGAATTTCGAAAAGCGCGTCCTTCCGCATGTCGGAAGCGGACGAGAAATACCAGCTCGCGTATCCGAAGCGGACGCTTGCCTTGAAGAACTCCGAGGCGGAAAGCGTAAATTCCTTCCCGGCCTCGAGCGTCTTTAGGTGACCGTTCACTTCGATGGCGAGCCCGGACTGGGCGGCGATGATCCGCGCGGTCTGACCTTCAGCGATCACGCGGAAAATAGAATCCCCGTGAAGCGTGCCGTTATAATCCTTCGGGTGTTTCGTCGATTCCGTGTTCCAGTCGCCCACGCAATGATAGACGACGAACCCCTTGGCGAAGTCTCCCGCACCGTTTTCACGGTAAAACTTCGGATGAAGTTCGCGCATCGTACGGATTTCGAGTTTAATCTCGTCCGAATCGCGCTTCTTGAATTTGACTTGAACGCCCTTCTTGATCTGATCCCTCAAGAGAACTTGAGAGTGCGCATTCGAGACCTGCCCGAATTCACCGCCGAGCGAGCGGACGCGAACCTGGCCGGTCGCCGTGTTCTCGATCACCCAGAGCGGACCCTTTTCGGTCCGTCCGATCATGAGCGGAGCATCGGCATCCCAGGTTTCGGTCCGGGTGCGCCCGCGAAAGGTCGTGGAAATCACATAACGAGGTGTACTCATTTTAAGTACTCCATTTCCCGAAGCAAAGACTTCGAATCTTCGTCAAATTCAGCCCGTTTACGATAAAGTTTTTCGCCCTTTAACCCGTCGTTCGAACCCGTCTGGGAGAGCGATTCATATCCCCGGTTCGACAAACCTTCGATTACCCGTTCTTCGAAATTCAGTTCCTTTTTACGAAACCCTTTATTGGCGTCCGGAGTTGCCGGCGCGGCCTTCTTGGCGGCGGGGGCGGCATGGGCGAGCGAAACGGCAGCCGAAGCTGCGATCGCAAGCGCCATTAATTTTCGGTTCATCCCTTCCATGTTCTTCAATCCCCCTCAGGATTCGTTATTCGTCTTTTTCCGGAACCGCATCGACGCCCCGCTTATCCGGAGCGGGTTTGCTCTTCGAAGCCGCGGGTGCGCGTTTTCTCGCCTCTTCCGCATCGGCCTTCGCCTTCGCCGCGTCGGATTCGGCTTTCGCCTTCGCGTCCGTTTCCGCCTTCGAAGCCAGGGCGACCGTAGCCTCTTCGATTCGATCGGCGGTCTTTAGAATCCGACCTTCTTCGCGACCGTCGGTATCCTGGCGCCGGTCCATGAACGCCTTACGCGCGGCGCGAGTCCCCTCGATCGAACGCGCCACTACGTTCGAATAAACGCGAGTCAGCATGCCGAGTCGAAGTGCGTTCTTTTTCAGGCCCGCTTCCCGCTCCTTAAGAAGGGAGGCAGCTTCCGAGTCGAGCCCCATCGTCTTCAGCGTCGCCAGTTGAAGGAGGGCCTTATCACTCTCGTCGAGTCCGAGCTTGTCCGCTTGAGGCGTCTGGGAGATTTGAAAAAAGAAAATCATTGGCCGTTCACGCTTACGGCGTATCGCGTCCGTCCATACGGAGGCCTTGCCCGCGTCCGTCAGTCCGTCGAGGTAGGCGACTTCGGCCTTCCACGCGTTCGGATCGAAATCGGAGTAAATGTTGCCGTAATTTTGTTCGATGTTCGCGTCCCACCAAGGCGTCGGGAGTCCGTTCGCCTTCGCGATATCCCACGTCTGATTCCC
>JAYVXM010000023.1:0-2747 GCA_043785205.1 Bdellovibrionales bacterium | reverse complement strand
CTGGCCTATACCTCGCTCGAGCTCACCCTTCAGGTCGCCCGCTATTTCGGACTGGCGGCGGGCGCCTACGCGCTCCTCTGGACGGGAAACCGTTTCCGCGATCGCAAACTCGACCCGCGGCCGGTTCGCCCGGGCCAAATCTCGGAGGAGATTCGCCACTCTCTCCAGACGATTCTGATCTTCAGCGCGAACGCAGGACTCCTGTACGCGGCCCACGTCCGCCTTGGATGGTTCCGGCTCTACGAGGACCCGCGAGCGTACGGGACGTTTTATCTAGCGGCGAGCCTACCGGTCTTGATCCTCCTCCACGACGCTTACTTTTACTGGACCCACCGGTTCATGCACCATCCGCGCGTCTTTCGCCTCGTCCACCGTGTGCACCACTTTTCTTCAAGTCCGACCCCGTTCACGATCTATTCCTTACATCCTCTCGAGGCAACCCTCGAGTCGCTCTTTCTTCCGGCGATCGCACTGATCTTTCCGGTGCACCTCGCGATCGTCGTCGGATTCCTCGTCGCCACGATGGTGATGAATCTCGTCGGCCACCTGGGGCACGAGCTCTATGGAGACGGTTTCTGGCGTTCGCCGGCGTCGAAGATTCTCGCGGCGGCGACCCACCACCATTTTCATCACGGAAGTCCGAAGTATAACTACGGTTTCTACTTCCGATTCTGGGATCGAATTTGCGGAACCGAGGATCCTCGCTACGAGAGGTATCGCGAAACGAGGATCGCGAGTTCGTCGGCGACCGTGTCCTCGCGTCCGCGAAAAGTCTCGTGATCGAGGACCGCGCTCATCGTGACGGCGAAGACGGTTCGGGAAAGGAGATAGACCGCAAGGTCCTCGTTCAGGCCCTTGCGGAGTTCGCCCGTCGCGCGGAGCTTCTCGAAAAGTTCCTTCGTGGTCCGGTCGATCCTTCCGCGCGCGAACTCGACGAGCTTCAGCGCGGGCGCGCGCCGGAGAAGGGTCGAACGGAGTCGCGCGTTCACCACGTGGGTCGCGAGGATTTTTCGGAACACCCGACGAAGGCGCGCTTCGAGCGGGAGCCCGGCTCCGGCGTCGAATTCCGAAACGATCATTTCGGCGTCGCCGAGGACGCGGGCCTGGAGAATTTCCTTCAGGATCGAGTCGGTTCCCCGGAAATACTGATAGAGGGAGCCGATCGAGACACCCGCCCGGGCGGCGATTCCGCGGGTCGTGATTTTTCCGTCCTCGCTGCGCTCAAGCAGAGAACTTGCCGCTTCGAGAATCGCGCGGAAAGTGAATTTCGAACGCTCCTGTTGAGGGCGTTTTTCGGCCATGGAGCCAATGTATCACGAACGGTTCGGTCGAAAGGTAAGTACCCGAATGGGCGAAGAAATCGGAAACAAAGCCGCCGCTGTCGTACCGCGTCACCGTCGCTGGGAAAGGCGGCGCCGGAAAAATTGACCGTTGCAGTCGACCCCTCGGTTAGGTAAAGGAATTGCCTTGTCATCAAGGGTGAGAGTCGTTAGCTCAGCTGGTAGAGCATCACACTTTTAATGTGAGGGTCGATGGTTCGAACCCATCACGACTCACCATTTGAGTGACGATATTGAAAAGTAGGTGGGTTCGTAGCTCAGTTGGTAGAGCAGAAGACTCTTAATCTTCGGGTCAATGGTTCGATCCCATTCGGACCCACCATTTTCAAACTAAAAAAGCCGGCCCCCAAAGGCCGGCTTTTTTAGTTTAAAGACGACGGGACCTCAGGGATCGCCGGCCTGAGTCCATTCGGACCTATTCTTCGGCGATCTCCCGAAGCTCGAGCTTCGACCGATCGATCTTCTCGCAGTCCAGGAATTCCGGCCGGGGGAAGGCCTGCCGCTCGGACATCGGCGTACCGGACCGGGCGATCACGAGGACTTCGCGGTAACAGACGCCGTATTGGTTCGTATAGAGCGAGTCTTTATGGGTGAGGATCGGATCGATCGTCGCGTCCGCGATTCGCTCCGGATTCGGATAAGCGCGAGAATGGGAACCCGCCTGGCGGCGCCGTTCGTGAAATGGCCCCACTTGGACCACGGAGCCGTCCTTTAAAGTCAGGGTGACGCCGACATCCCTACCGTATCCAAAGACGTCGGTGAACGAATACTGCCAATCATTCTTCACTTTCCCGTTTTTTCGGCGTTTCAAATAGAAGGATCGCGCTTCGTCGCAAGACATCGGCTCCGGCGTCGGAGACCCAGTCTTCATCCAATAATTTCCTTCCAGCACGACGCATCCGACCGACTCCTGCTTTTCTTCGGAGACGTCGATCGTTTTGCGAACGACGAGCTTTGGATCGACCTGGATCCCGTCGATGGGAGCTTCGGCAAGGGCCGTCAAAGAAAGGGCGAACGATCCGAGAAGGACGAAAAGACGAAATTTTATCGAATTCATGTGGGGCTCCTGACTGAACGGTTATTCCGCCGCGTCCCAGCCGTAGACGGCTTCGACGCGGACGAAGAGACGTGAAAGACTCGCGGGATCCATGCCGACGAACTCCGCCTTCACGCTCAGGGATCCGTCGCCGGATTCCTCCGCGCGAAAGGAAACGGTTCGGAACGTCTTTTGGAAATCGCTTCCGAGGAGGATCGCGACCTCGGGAATTTTCGTCGCCGGTAGCGCCTGAGCGACGACCGTCGGAACGCGGCTCGCGGCGCGGAGGCCGCCCGTCGCGTCCGCTTCGAGATCGAACGGTTGAATCTGGAGGACCACGCCCGTCGAGGAATCGATCCGGGTTACCGGCG
>JAYVXM010000022.1:0-2753 GCA_043785205.1 Bdellovibrionales bacterium | reverse complement strand
CCCGCCGACCGGAAGAAATCAGGGATCCTGATCCGCGGTTCGGGGCATTCGCCCCAGATCGAGAAACCCGGCGTATTGATCGCGCTCTTCACGCAAATCTTCCTCGGTCGGACGCCGAAAAACCTCGCGCTCCTTCCGCTCTGGAAGGTCGTTTAAGGGTTCGGCATCGTCCAGAATCGGCGGCGCATCGTCTCGTAAGGAGCCTTCGCGTATTCGGTCTCGAACGAGATCAACCCCCGAAGGCTCGACGTTTTTCGCACGCCCCAGAGCGCGCCCGCGTAGCCGGCGTACATATCGCGCATCTTCCACTTCACGAAGTCGGAATCGAGCTTGAACGGCTTCGGATGGTGGATCGGCCAGTCGGCCGGATCGAGCGTTTGATTGAGGTATTCGGTATTGAAGAGAAACGGAATGAAGGAGCTCAACCGACTTCCGAATCCGGCTTGCCGTAATTTCAGCGCGGTATAGGCCATCGGGTAGAAGTGGTAGATCAGTGGCGTCGCCTCGGCGTCGATGTTCTTCGTCCCCGGATAGAGATGGAGCCGGGACTGCCAGTCGCCGTCCCTTAGAATTTCGTAGTTCAGCTGGTAGGAAATTTCCTCGAGGTCGGCGATCGCCTTGGTCGTGGCGGCGTTGAAGCGGCGGGCCTTCGTGACGCCTTTCAAGTAATTGATCTGAATTTCGACCGCGCTCGTGTCCTGGAGAAGGACGGCGAGATTTTCGAGGGTCTTTTCGAAATTGCCGTTCGTCATCGCCGCCGACCATTGCCAGAGGTCGAACTTCGTCTTGTTCTTCGCCGAATCGACGAGGAGCGAGCGGAGGCTCGCGAGATCCATCTGAATATTCCGGTCTTGGATCAGGCGCTCGATCCGCGCAGTGAAAATGACGGGTAGGCTGTACGTCTTGTCCTCGACGACGACGTCGATCCGCTGCATCTCGAGACCGCCGACGAACGCGGTCGCGGCGAGCGCGCATCCATAAGGGGTAAGCGGAAAAGTATACTGGCCGCACCGGTAGATGATCAGCCCGGTGAGGCAGGCGGTGCTCCAGCGATCGCTATGGCAAAACGCGAGGGCTCCGTCGCCGCCCGCGCTTTCGCTCGGTGCGGTCGTCGTCGAGTCGATCTGATCTCGAAATCCGGCGACCGAATAATAAGACGAAGATTCGGTCGGAACCGCTACGGTTTCCGGCGTGAGCGGAAACGGATCGTGTTCGGGAAGGATGTCCGCGGCGCCGGCCGATCCTGCGAGCACCAGGGCAATTAACGAGAAGCGTTGGAGATTCAATGACTTCATGCGATGCGTTATCCACTACGGGGCCGCTTTTCGTCAAGCCAGGTTTTCGAGGGCCCGAATCTCGGAGAAAAGGCCCGAAAACTCAAGGCTTTAGCCGTCAAAACGAAAGAGATGATAGCTCTTCTTTCCCTTACGGAGCACGAGCGCGAAGTCCGCCAAGAGGTCCTTCGTCGTAACGGCCTGGGCCGGGTCGGTGACCCGTTCGTTATTGAGGTAGATCCCGCCGCCCTGGATGTCCTTGCGGGCGGCGCCCTTGCCACCGCAGAGCGCGGCCTCGACGAGGAGGTCGACGATCGGAATCGGCGCTGCGATCGCGGAGCGGGGTTTCCGCGTGGACGCCGCGCCGGCGAACGCTTCGAGGAGCGCGGGCTTTGCGAGGTTCCGGATCTCGGTTCCGAAGAGGGCCTGGGTCGCGCCGGTCGCCTTTTCGAGGGCGGCTTCGCCGTGGACGAGCTTCACGAGTTCCTGGGCGAGGCGGGACTGGGCTTCGCGCTTTTCCGGCGCGGACTTCACCGTCGCTTCGAGCCGCTCGATTTCGGCGCGCGGGAGGAACGTGAAATATTTCAAAAGCATCCCGACGTCCGCGTCCGAGGACTGGATGAAGTACTGATAGAGGTCGTAAGGTGAAGTGCGGTCCGCGGAAAGCCAGATCGTTCCGGTTTCGGATTTCCCGAACTTGCTTCCGTCGGCCTTCATCACGAGCGGCATCGTCAACCCGTAGGCCGTGTCCTTCAGGTCTTCGACCTCCCGGCGTTCGCGATGCGCGCGCATCCGACGGATGAGCTCGATTCCGGCGGTAATGTTTCCCCACTGGTCGCTCCCGCCGATCTGGAGATTGCACCCTTCCTTCTCGGCGAGATAAACGTAGTCGTAGGCCTGGAGAAGCATGTACGAGAATTCGGTGTACGAGATTCCGTGTTCCCGGTCCTCGAGGCGCGCGCGGACGGACTCCTTCGCCATCATGTGGTTCACCGTGAAGTGTTTCCCGACGTCGCGAAGGAACGCCAGGTAGGACATTCCGAACCAGTCGAAGTTATTCACGACCAGCGCCGGATTCGGTCCGTCGAGCCTCAAGAAGCGGCCGATGACGCCGCGGATGCCGGCGAGGTTCTTCGCGAGATCCGCTTCGGACAGGAACGAGCGTTCGGCGGATTTTCCGCTCGGGTCGCCGATCATCCCGGTCGCGCCACCGACGACGGCGATCACCCGGTGGCCGGCGTCCTGAAAGCGGCGGAGCGCGAGGAGGGGGAGGAGGCTACCGACGTGGAGCGAATCCGCCGTCGGGTCGAATCCGCAGTAGAGGGTCATCTTCTTCGCGGCGAGTTCCTTCGCCAGGTCGGGCGAGGTGGTCTGTTTTACGAGGCCGCGGAATTCGAGGTCTGGGAAGAGCATATGCCGGGAAGTGTAGCCGCAAATAGAAAGGGACCGAAGCGAAAAGGCTTCGGTCCCTTTCCCGGC
>JAYVXM010000021.1:0-9062 GCA_043785205.1 Bdellovibrionales bacterium | reverse complement strand
GGAATCTGGGAGACGAGCCCGTCCCCGACGGTGAGGAGGGTGAAGACTTCGGCGGCGTGGGCGATGTCCATGCCTTTCTGGAGCGTCCCGATCACGATCCCGCCGACGATGTTCACGAACACGATCAGGATGCCGGCGATGGCGTCCCCGCGGACGAACTTCGAGGCGCCGTCCATGGCCCCGTAAAAATCGGCTTCCCGCGAGATCTCGGAACGGCGGAGGCGGGCAGCGTCCTCGTTGATAAGCCCGGCGTTCAGATCCGCGTCGATCGCCATCTGCTTGCCCGGCATGGCGTCCAAGGTGAACCGCGCGGCGACTTCGGCGACTCGGCCGGCGCCCTTCGTGATGACGATGAAGTTGATGATGACGAGAATCATGAAGACGACGATCCCGACGGCATAATTTCCGCCGACGACGAATTCACCGAAAGCATGAATCACTTGGCCGGCGGCCGAAGTTCCTTCTTCCGCGCCCGTGAGAAGGATCTTTCGCGTGGTCGCGACGTTCAGGGCGAGCCGAAAGAGCGTCGTGAGGAGGAGGAGCGAAGGAAAAATCGAGAAATCGAGCGCCTTCTGAGCGTAGACGGCGGTCAGGAGAAGCATGACCGCGATCGCGATCCCGAGCGAAAGCATGATGTCGAGCATGAAGCCTGGCAGCGGCATCACCATCACGGCGAGAATTCCGACGAGACCTACGGCGAGCGCCAGATCCGAGTTCTTGCCGATACGAGTGAGGAAACTTTCCATGCGCCATCCTTAGCGAAAGATCGTTGGGAACCTTTCCGAACGCGAAATCTACATCTTGCGATTTCGAAGACGGAAAACGTAAGCCAGAACTTCGGCCACCGCTTGATACAGTGCCCTAGGTATATATTGATTTATTTTCACGGATTTATACAGCGTTCGTGCGAGCGGCACGTTCTCCACGGTCGGGACTCCGGCCTCGGCGGCGATCGCCTTAATTCGCTGTGCGACAAAGTCGGCGCCCTTCGCGACGACCTTCGGCGCCAACATATTGTCTTTATCGTATTGGATCGCGATCGCGATGTGCGTCGGATTCGTGACGATCACGTCGGCCTTCTTCACCGCCGCCATCATCCGTCGGCGGGACATCTCGCGCTGAATCGACCGGATACGGGCCTTGATCTGGGGATTACCTTCCCGCTCCTTGGCCTCTTCCTTCGCTTCTTGGCGGGTCAGGCGGACCTGTTTCAACCACTCCCGGCGCTGCATCCAGAAATCCCCGCCGGCGAACACGGCGGCGATCGCGATCAGGGTGAGGAAAACGGTCTTCCCGGAACTCGAAAACGCCGAGAGAACCCGGGAAGGATCGCTGATCATGAGTTCGGGGGACGTCAGAACTTCACTTTTCACGAGCAGGTAGGCCACGTAGACCGAGAGGGCGACTTTGAGGATCATCCGGAACGATTCCACGACGAACTTCATCGAAATGAAGCGCGCGAGACCCTTGATCGGATCGATTTTCTCGAGATTCGGCGTGATCGGCTCGAACGAGAAGACCGAACCGACCTGCATGAAGCTCCCGGCAATCCCGAACACGAACCCCGCTACGCTGACCGGAAGGCCGATCATGATGATCAGTTTCAGGCATTTCGCGAGGGCGAGGTTCACCTCGGCCTTGTCGTTGAAGTTCATCTTCGCGAGGCGGTCGACGCGAAAAATATCCCGCATGTATTCGGCGATGTCGGCGCCCATCTTCGGCGCGAAAATGTAGAGCGTGGCGGCGGCGGCCATCAGGGAGAGGAGACCGACGAGTTCGCGCGATTGAGCGACCTGGCCCTTTTCGCGCATCTCGTCGATCCGCGTCTGGGATGCCTCGTCGAGTAAGTCGTCTGTACTTCGGTCTTCTTGGTTTTCAGCCATGATTCACTTCCGTTACCTACCGCCCAGCCATTGCGACGAGCATCCCCTGCATCCAGTCTTCCGTCCGCGACATGATGTTCGACGCGACCGTCTGGAACTCCGGCGCGGTCAGCATGAGGACGACCATTCCGGCGAAGGCGCTGATCCCGAGCGAGAGGACGAGCACGTTCATCTGGGGAAGGGTCTTCGAAAAGACGCCGAACGCGACGTTCACCGCGAACATCACGAGCGTGATCGGTGCGCCAAGCTGGACCCCGAACTTGAGAACGGTGCCGGTCATCTCGATCATTCGTGATTGCATCAGGTTATTCACGCCCGCTTCGCCGATTCCGCAGAAACGAAAGGAATCAAGCGCGCCGTGGAGGAGCAGGTGGTGTCCATCGAGCGCCAGGAACGCGAGCATGGCGATCGCGACCTGGATTTCGGCGACGACCGTCGTCTGGGTTTCGTGGTGGGGGTCGTAGATCGACGCCATCGAAAAACCCATCATGTTCGAGGCGAGCGCCGCGCCGATCTGGATCGCGTCGAAGACGAGCTTGGCGGTGAATCCGAGCACGAGTCCGACGAGCGCCTCCTGGGCGATCGTCCGCACGATCCCGAACGTCGTCGACGCCCAGAAAACGGCGTCCGACGGTTTCACGAAGCCTTGTTTCACCAGGCCCGGAAAGATCGCGAGCGTGATGGCGAGCGAAAGGAGAACTTTCACCGGCGCGGGAATCATCTTATCGCCGAAGACCGGCAGCACGGCGATCAGGACGCTGACGCGTACGAGGACGACGAAAAACGAGTAGACTTCTTCCGATGAGAATTGGAAAAGCCCGCCCACTCGCTTACCTCACCCACGACGCGAAGTTCCCGAAGATCTCGCTCGAATAATTCTGGAGGACTTCCATCATCCACGGCGCCATCACGGCGAGCACGACGACGATCGCGATCATTTTCGGAATGAACGTGAGGGTCGCCTCGTTGATCTGGGTGATCGCCTGGAGCACGCTGACGATGATCCCGATCACCATCGCGGCGATGAGCATCGGCCCGGCGATGAGCATCATCGTCTTGAGGGTCTCGGAGGCGATTTGCATGACGATATCTTCGGACATTCGGCTCCTTTTTGGGGTTTACCCGAAACTTTTCACCAAGCTACCGACGACGAGATCCCAACCGTCCACGAGGACGAAGAGAAGAAGCTTAAACGGAAGGGCGATCGCAGTCGGCGGAAGCATCATCATCCCCATCGCCATCAGCACGCTCGCGACGACCATATCGATCACGAGAAACGGGAGATAGATCATGAACCCGATCTGAAACGCGGTCTTCAATTCGCTCACGACGAAGGAAGGGATCAGGACGTAGGTCGGAACCGCCTCGCGGTTATCCGGTTTCGCCTCTTTCGAGAGGGACATGAAGAGTTCGAGGTCCTTTTCGCGCGTTTGATTGAACATGAACGCGCGAAGCGGCTTCTCCGCCCGATCGAAAGCGGTCTTCTGATCGATCTTTTCCGCCATATACGGCTCGAGCGCGTTCGTGGAAATTTCCTTGAACGCCGGCGCCATCACGAAGAACGAAAGGAAGAGGGAAAGCCCGATGATCAGCTGGTTCGGCGGCATCTGCTGGGTTCCGAGCGCCTGCCGGAGGAACGAGAGGACGACGACGATCCGGGTGAACGACGTCATCATGATCAGAATCGCCGGCGCGAGGGTCAGCACCGTGAGCATCATGAGGATCCGGAGGACCGCCACGGTATCCGCGGGTTTTCCGCCGTTTCCGAACGAGAGGCTCAAGTTCGGCATCGGGAGTCCGCCCGAGCTCCCCGGAACGTACGCCGGCGCGGCCGCCGTGTCGGCGAGCGCGGAACCCATGAGAAAGAACGCGCCGAGGAGAACTCCCGCCGCGAGAATGCGCGTCCCGCGCGTTCTCATCATAGCTGTTTCATCCCTTGGACGCGGTCCTTGATCTGGGCGCGAATCGAAGGCTTAACCGATGGCTCCCGGAGGGCGGCGGCGAGCGCCGGTGAGAACGAGGGACCGGCGGTGGCCGTCGCTCCGGCCGCGGGCGGCTGAGCGACAGTTTGGTAGGCGCTGGCGGCGGCGGACGCCTTCGGCGCGGAAGGCGGTCTCGGTTTCGCGAGTCCGAGGGCGGCGGCCGCGATGTCGCCGAGGTTCGCCTTCGGAGCGAGCTTCGCGCTCGGCGCAGGGTGAGCCTCCTCGTTTTCGAATTTCTTCAGGCTGGCCGCGAAGTCGCCGATGCCGATGTTTTCCTCGGCTTCGCCTTCCTCATTCGCCTTGAATTCGGTGATGAGATTCACGGCGTCGTTCGTCATGCCGAGGACGAGCATCCGGTCTTGGACCCGGACGACCACGATCGACCGTTTCGGAGCGAGATGGTGGGTCGCGACGACTTCGATCATCGCCTTACCCGCGCCCGCGCCGGAGAGTTTGTTCAGGAATCCGCCGAGGCCCCCGCGCGCGGTCTTCGCCGACTTCGCGTCGCCGGACTTCATCTTCTTGAGGAACATGACGAACAAGCCGAAAATTCCGAGCACGAAGAGCATCACGCCGATCGAGCGAAACGGGCTCGGGAGCGGCTTTCCGCCCGCGATCGGCTCTTTCCGGGAGCCGAGGCGGTGTTCGGTGCGATCGGCCTTTTCGCCGGATTCGGTTTTGGCCTCGGACTTCTCCGCGACTTTCGCGGCGGCCTTTTCGGCGTTCTTTTCTCGTTCCGCGGAGGCGATTCGCTCAAGGAGCTCCTTTTGTTCGGCTTCCTTGGCGAGATTCGCGGCGGGCTGCTCGGCGCTCTTTTCGGGAGCGGCTACGGTTCGGAGAGCGCTGGCCGCCGAGACGGCGACCTGGTCGGACTTACCACCGGCGATCCGTACGGTGACGGTCTTTCCGCTGACCTTCACCTGAAGTCGGTTCGCGAAGGACTGGGCATCCCCTTTCACCGTGAAGCGGGCCCGGACGAGGGCGGGCGAGTACTGATACGCGAAGACCTTCGTGAGCTCCGAGCCGGAGACCATCGAGACTTTCGCCGGGTAGACCGACGTCCCGGTCAGGGAGAGCTGGATGTTGTCCCGCACGAACTCCGTCTTAACCTGGGATGGATCGACCTTCCCGTCGAAAAGAAGTTCGATTTGGCTGCCGTCGACTATGTTTACCTTCTTGAGGTTCACCGCCGCGAGCGCCGCTCCCGGGAGGAGAATCGCCCCGACTACGATCAGCGAGATTTTCTTCAGCATCCTTGCTTTCCTTTCGTCCGACTCCGTCCTGGACTCGGGCATCTGAACTACGGGCGGGTTCTTAAACGGGAAATAAAACCTACTTCAGCTGCTCGATCCGTTCGACCGGGCTGATGATATCCGTCAGCCGAATCCCAAATTTCTCGTTCACGACCACGACTTCGCCGCGGGCGATGAGCTTATCGTTCACGAGGACTTCGAGCGGCTCGCCGGCGAACTTCGTGAGTTCGACGACGGATCCTTGCGCGAGCTGGAGAATTTCCCGCACCGCCATCCGTGAACGGCCGAGCTCGACGGTGAGCTTGAGCGGAACGTCGAGGATGAAGTCGAGCGATTGAACAGGGGGCTGGGGTCCCCGATTCGATTGCGCGGCGGTATTTCCGGTTCCAGAATTCGGGTTCGTGGCGGCTTCGGTCATTATCTACTCCTTGGTTTGACTAAAATTGAGCGAACGTTATTCTTCGACTTCGCGGGTGAGCTGGATCGCGCGGTTTCCGCGGGAAACCCCGAAGAAGCATTTGAACTTGGATACGTCTTCGATCAGAACGTCGAGTTCCCCGTCCGCGTCCTGCCCGAGCGGGATGATGTCCCCGACCTGGAGATTGACGAGGTCGCCGACCGTGATGGTCGCGGCGCCGAGATTGACCTTCAGGTTCGCTTCGACCTGCTTCATGTGCTCGGTCATCTTCAGGAGCCATTCCTTGTCGGACTTGTCGCCTTCCGTTTGGAACGAAGCGTTCAACTTCGATTTGATCGGTTCAAGCGTGGAGTACGGAACGACGAGAGCGATCGTACCGGTCGCGTTCTCAAGCTCCACTTCGAAGGTCGTTGAGATGATCACGTCCGACGGAGGAACGACCCCGACGAACTGCGGGTTCACTTCGGTCCGAATGAAAGAAATCTTCGATTCGTGAACCGGCGCCCAGGCTTCCTCGAGATCGGAAATCGCGAGATCCATCACCTTCTGCATGAGTGAAAGTTCGATGCGGGTGAATTCCTTTCCTTCGATCTTCGTGAAGGGCCGGTCGGTTCCGCCGAAGAACGAATCGATCAGCGCGTACGCGAGCTTCGACTCGAAGACGAGTAGCGCGGGCCCTTTGAGGGCTTCGAATCGCATGATGCACATGCAGCTCGGAATCGGCAGCGTGTTCACGAACTCGCCGAACTTGAGGAGATCGGTCGAGATGATCGAGATCGAAGCAAACTTCCGGAGCGCGTTCGAAAGGGAAATCCGATACAGCCGAATGAAGCGCTCATAAATGATGTCGAGGGTCGGCATCCGACCGCGGATGACGCGATCTTGGTTCGTGAGGTCGTACGGCGTGATTTCCGAATCCGGAATTCCGCCGGCCCATCCGCCCGCTCCGACGACGGGGGTGCCGTCGGAAGCGCCCGGCGGGGGCGCGGTCTCGACTTTGCCTTCGCTGACCGCATTTAACAGCGCGTCGACTTCGGATTGGCTGAGTACTTGTCCACCGCTCATTTTAGCCTTCCTGGCATCATTAACCGGTTACTGCAAAATTGGTGAAATAGACGCCTTTCACCTTTCCGTTCGACATGAACGAATTGAGCGCGTTTCGAATCTCTTCCTTGAGATATTCACGCTGCTCGGCGCTGACGAGGTCATTCGGACGTTTGGAATTAAAGAGATCGATGATGGCGTTACGCACTTGCGGCATCTTCGCCTGAATTTCCTTTTCGACTTCATCGGTGCCGAGCTCGAGCGCGATGTTCACGCGGACGAATTTCTGGGACGTGCCTCCCGGAGTCGCGAGATTTACCGTGAACTGTTCGAGCGGAATCGTACGCGAGTCGCTCGGAGATTTTTTTTCCGTGCCGGCGCGGCTACCGCGTTCCTCACCGTGGGCGGCTTCGCCGTGTTCACCGCCGCCGTGCTCGTCTTTTTTCGCCTCGGTGGCATGTGGGGCTTCGGCGCTCGGTTGAATGTCGCCGACCTGCGGTTGAGCGTTTTGTTTTTTATGAGAAATGAAAAGGACCGCGCCGATGCCGATGCACGCGATTAAATTTACGATCGTGAGAATCGTAACGATTTTATTTCCGCCTCCTCCGGAAGCGAGCGCCGCGCTCGATGCGGCGGCTTTTGCGTCTTCAGCCATGGACGGGAACCCTCCTGGTCCTACCACTATTGTGCATGGCGGACCGCGGAGTGAGCAAGCGCGAACCGGAGGCCCGCATGCTCGGCTAAAAGCGCCGAAAATAATCTGACGGAATTCGGGCCGAACTCCGTCGATAATCTGACGAAGCCCGGCCCTATTCATGAGTTAAGTTCGAGTCTAGACGACTTAATTCCGCTTCAGATTCAGAATTTCCTGCATCATCTCGTCGGAAGTGCTGATCACCTTCGAGTTCGCTTGGAAGTTCCGTTGGGCGGTCATGAGGTTGATGAATTCGTTCGCGATGTCGGTCGTCGAAGACTCGAGCGTCTTCGCGAGGATCTGACCGCGTCCGCCGGTTTGCGGGGCGCCGGTCGTCGGCTGGCCTGAATTCCGGGATTCGCGGAAGAGATTCTTACCCATCTTGAACAGGCCTTCGGGATTC
The DNA here is from genome assembly GCA_043785205.1 of Bdellovibrionales bacterium. Classification (GTDB taxonomy): domain Bacteria; phylum Bdellovibrionota; class UBA1018; order UBA1018; family UBA1018; genus JACMQW01. The sequence continues at coordinate 1,385 of JAYVXM010000021.1, read as the reverse complement.
TCGAACTTCGCCAGGGCGACCTGGGCGACGTTGATCGATTCCCCGTTCGTGTAGACGGCGGAGAGGACTCCGTCGTCGTTGAACGAAAGACCGGCGATCGTGCCCGCGGTGTAACCGTCTTGAAGCGTCTTGTACGCTTCCGAGGCGGTCCCGAACTGCGTGACGGCAAGGCCGTCGCCGCCGTTCTTCTTGTCCTTACCGAAGTTGAACTTAATCTCCTGATCCTTCTTCGTGGAACCGATGAAGTTGAAGGCGTTCTTGTCCGTCGTTTGCTCCGCCAGCTTCCCGTCGTCCCCGAAGGTCAGCGTGCCCTTCGCTTGTTCGACCATTTCGCCCGGCTTGCCGCCCGGAACTTCTTCACCCTTGGACATCGCGCGCCAGGTCCACTTGCCGTCGTCCGTCTTATTGAAGTAGCACGTGACGGTCCGCGGAGTGCCAGCGCCGTCGTACACGGTCACGCCGGTGGCGAAATGCGAGGTTTTTTCGGGACTTTTCGGGTCGAACTGAAGTTCCTTTTTCGCGCGGAGATCGAGGTTCATGAACATCTGCACTTCCTTCGAAGGCTTCGCGTCGATGACGGTACGTTCGACCGCGATCTTACCCATCTTTGAAGTGATCTTACCGGTATCGTCGGCTTGGAACCCCTGGACCTTGTAACCGTCGGCGTTGATGAGGTTACCGTCCTTGTCGAAATGGAAGGCGCCCGCACGGGAGAAGCCGCGTCCATCCGTTCCCTCGACGACGAAGAATCCGTCGCCCTGAATCGCGAGGTCGGTGACCGATTCCGTTTGGAGAAGCGAACCCTGGGAGAAGATCGGGTTCACGGCCGAGAGTTTCGTGCCGCGTCCGATTTGATTACCACCCATGATCCCTTTGAGGGACTTCGCGACGACGTCGCTGAATTCCGGCCGCGAAACTTTGTACCCGGTCGTGTTGGCGTTGGCGATGTTATCGCCGTAAATCGAAAGCGCTTCGCCCTGACCCGTAAGACCCGTAACGCCCGTGTACATCGATGAAAGAATACCCATAAGACGCCTCCTTGCGAACAATGGTGGCGGCAGATCGACCACGCACTTCATGCGCGCGGACCTCTAATATTCTTTTCGTGAGTTTTTCGGAGGGGCGAAGTTCAATCAGAACTTCGTGAGACTTCCCGCAATGGGTCCAGCCGTTTTCCTCTTCATACTCTCGAAAGCAATCTGCCGTATTTTCTCTACTCACTCCCGGAATCCCCGAGCATCGCTCGTAAAACTCCGGCTTTTCAATCTCGAACTAGACGATGACCGCTCCGTCGATGTTGGTAAACACATTGCCCGTGAGGCTTTGTTTATCCATCGCCGTGATCACCGTGCGATTCTTAACGTTTACGATCAACGCGGCGTCCG
>JAYVXM010000020.1:0-2764 GCA_043785205.1 Bdellovibrionales bacterium | reverse complement strand
CGACGAGCGATTTGCCCGATCCGGTCGGCGTGTTGAGAATCACGTTCTTCCCCGAATAGAGCTCGAGGATCGCCTCTTCCTGGGCCGGATAAAGCTCGAGATTCTTTTCAAAAATCCCTTCAAGAAAGAGATCGAGCGGAGGTTTGCCCACGCCAGACTTCAGAAGATCATAGAGCGGCCACGCCATTCCCTGGATATACCCCACCTCGGGCGCCGGCCGCCACTAAAGCCCGGAGCTCGCGGCGCGCCTTCGGGGAAGCGGAAGATGAAGATCTTCTTATCTTCCGCGCCCCTTTTTGGATGGCGTACGGACGCGTTCCCCGCCAGACTCGGACCAGGATGGCTCTCGCCAAGAACTCCGTGCCGACGCCCGCGGAACTTGAAAAATCACTCACGCTCTACGTCACCGAGACGGCCCCCTCGCCCGTCGAACGCCGTTCGTTCCGCCGCTGGGCCCTCCTCGCCCTCCTCGTCCTTTTTCTCCATGGCGTCGCCTTCTATTTCAGCCCGGGCTGGTTCCGCCCCCTTCCCCCACCCCCGATCGAGGTTCAGCAAATCGACGCGAAAAAACTCGAAGCGATCAAGCGCGGTTGGAAAGACCGCGGCTTTCTCCTCTCGAAGGATCCGAACCGACCGAAAGAAAAGACCCCCGAACCGAAGAACGCCCGCTATGAGTCCGACCGGAACCGCGCCGTCGAGAAGGAAACTCGCGCGCGCCAGACCAACGTCATTCCGAACGTCGCCGGCGACCCGAATTCGAAGGCCACGAAGGACCGCGAAGCGAAGAAGGCGAGCCGAGCCGCGAGGGACGCGCGCAAGATCCCGCTCTCGAACCTCTCGAATTTCCAGGGCCTTCCCGTGCCGGGTCCGCGGCCCGAAGAAGAGCAGCAGGCCCAACGCCAGCGCGGCGGCCCCGGCGCGACCGGCGACCAAGCCCTCCTCGATCGAACCGCGCCCGAAGGCGCCGAGAACATGCTGAACACGGTCGAGAGCGTCTATTATTCCTTCTACGCCCGAATGTACGAGCAAATCGGACCGCTCTGGCAATCGATCGTCTCCGAAAGCGTCTACCGGAAGCATCCCGCACCCGGCGAATACCTCACCCAGGCCGAAGTCATTTTCGACTCCGAAGGGAATTTCCAGGAAGCGCGAATCACCGGAAGCTCCGGCGTTCCCGAACTCGACGGCGCGGTCCCCGCCGCCTGGCGAAAAGTGCCGCGCTTCCCGAATCCTCCCCGCGGCCTCATCCAGCCCGACGGAAAGATCCACATGGGCTGGACTTTCGCCGTCCGCATCGACGAGCGGATGCAATGGCAGTACGCGCCGCCCGAACGCCAGTACTAGCGCGGTCGCGGACTAGGCCCGATATTTCGCGTAAAGGAGCGCCCCGAACGCGACCGCGAAGAGCGCGAACCAAACGAGGTTCTCCGGTCGGGAAAAGAAAATCCCGAGCGCCTCCCCGAAAGTGAGATCGGAAGGAAGATTCCCCGATTGGAGCCGACCCCGGCGCACGGCCCGCTGGAGCGAGTTTCCGACGGCCTCGGCGTTTTCGCCGAGATTCGAAACCGGAATCCACTTCTCGACGGCGTAATAGAACTCCCGCGTCCGCGATAACGTCCGCTGACAGTCCGAGCAGAGCGAAGTATGGTTTTGGAGAAACGCGAGCTCCGAGCTCCCCATTTCGTCGTCGAGGAGTTTTTGGGTCCACGGCCGTTCGGGATTGAATTCGGGACAGCTGTGCTTCAGGCGCGACGACCCCATCGGGTGCGGCGCCTGGAGGCGAACCTCCGGCGACGAAGCGATTTGGGAACGCGCGATCCACGCGAGCGTCTGGATGTTTTCGGGCGTCGTCGAAATCAGCCGGGAGAGCCGGCGATAGGAGGCGCGGCCGGAATGAAGGAGAAAGAGGACGAACCGTTCCTTCGGCGAGAGCCGAAAGAACGGATTTTCGATCCGCGCCACTCCGGTCCGCGAACCGTCGCGTTCCGCTTGGTGGAGCATTAGCGCGAGCGCGCGCTCGAGGAAATCGTCCTCGGAAATCTCCGGTAAAGTCGAAATCGCGGCAACCGTCTCGACCGAACGCGACTCGGCCTGCGCGGGATTCGCGTAGAGAGCCCGGCCGAGTTTAGAGATGAGATTTAGGTCTTCCGTCCGCATCGCCCCTTCAGTGTAGCCCGGGCGTTTCCCCGAATTCAACTCACCGCTTCTCAATCCGCCAAAAGGGGAACGGCCCTCCCCTCAATGTCCTTGATTTCAGGGGCTTATCGTCATCTGATCTCCCCATGCGCTACGCCCGAATGCCGATCGAAATCGAGTCCCCGGAACAGATGGGTTACGACAACGTGAAATTCAACCTCACGGAAAGCTCGTTTCGCGACGCCATTCTCGGCGATCTCCAGCTCGACCTCGCGAAGCTCGTTCTCTGTTACGGCGATCACCTCGGCCATCCCGGCGTCCGCGGACTCCTCGCCGCCGAATACGGCGTGAAAGCCGACGACGTCCTCCTCACCGTCGGCGCCGCCCACGCCCTCTTCCTGATTTCGACCTCTCAACTCGAACGCGGCGACCGCCTCCTCGTCGAACGCCCGAACTACGCGACGAATATCGAAACGCCGCGCGCGATCGGCGCCCAGATCGATTTCTTCGAGCTCACGTTCGAAAACGGGTATCGTCTCGACGTCGAAAAATTCGCCGCGATGATCCGCCCCGATACCAAACTCGTTTCGGTAACGACTCCGCATAACCCGACCGGCGTCGTCCTTTC
>JAYVXM010000019.1:0-2764 GCA_043785205.1 Bdellovibrionales bacterium | reverse complement strand
TTCACGAACTCCTCCTGGTCTTCGCGCGCGAAGACGACGAGGAAGGGCGATTTCAGCTCGGTCACCGAAACCCCGTGATCCGGTAGAGCCCGGCCTTCGGAAGCGCCGGCCGCTCGCTGTACACGGTATCGACGAAGACGTGCATCGCGCCCGGAAAGAGGTCGGACAGCGCGATGAGGTTCGGCGGTTCGTTTTCGAACGAAGCGACGAGATTGCCGAGCGAGCGGATCTTTTCCGCCGCCTCCGACTTATGCTCGAGGTCGTCGAGCTCGAAATTCTTCTTCAAGAGGAGCCGCGTGCGCGGGCGATCGATCGGAAACTGATCGCCGACGAGCCGCGCGAGGGTTCCCTTGCCCATCCCGGGCTCGTCCCGGCCGGTCAGGTACACGATCTCCGCGCCGAGTTCGTAGGCGCGCTGAACGAATTCGGGCGCGCCGGGATAGGCGTGGTCGTAGGATAAATACTCATTCGTGAAGAACCGGCGATTCCAAAATTTCTGGGTCGAGTGAAGAACCGCCTCCACGCCCTCGTCGGTCACCGCGAGGCCGAGTTTCCCGAAGGTGTCGAGAAGCGAATAACCGATCTGATCTGGCCGGAGCCCGGCGATCCGCTCGCGAATCGCGCCGAACTTCCGGCTCTCCGGATCGTCGAGCCATTCCTTCAAGATCTGATGCGAGCGCGACTCGACGTGGTAGAGGGTCGAGTCGAGGTCGAGGAGAAGCACGGGCTGGGCGCCGGTGCCCCGTTCGCGCGCGATGCCGGCGTGAACCTGACCGAGCACCTCGGAATTCGTCAGCGGATGGAATACGCACGAGTCGATCCAATCGCGACGGGTTTTGTGGGATTTCGACATTAAGAGAGAGTTCTAACTATACCCCGAAGCTGAATCAAGAACTCCGATCAAAATCCCGTGGCGGGACGCGTCGACGGCGCCGGTGTGGGCGAAGCGGCCGACGGGGCCGAGAGCGTGGCGAAGACTTTCAAAAGGCCGAGGCGATCGGCGTGAAAATTCGGCTTCGTGAGGTGCCACCAGAGGAATTCGGCGCTATGCCAGAACTTCTTCCATGCGCCCATACTGTCGTCGACCGGCGGACTTCCTTTCGCGAGCAGGTAGTAGAAAACGCTGATGAGCTTCGGATCGTCGACGTTCAGGTCGGACTTCTCGGCGAGAATGTTCCGGAAAATCGGAAATGCGATCTTCGCTTCGGCCTTATCGATGAAACCGTCACCGTTCGTATCGAAACGAAGGAAGAGGGATTCGATGTAGTGGTACATCATCGGCACGGCGTCGCTGTCGTCCGACCCGAAGTAGTCGGTCGGCTTCCAGCCGGCCTTCCGGGCGGCCATCTCGACGTTTTGTTGGAATTCGGACTGCTGGCCGGCGTCGAGCGTTTCGTAAAAACGCATGAGGAGCGGGAACGGCGTCCAGAGGTCGGCGGTGTCCCGATTCGAGGTGCGGAAATCGAAAATCTTCGCGCGGTAGCAATTCGGCTCGACCGTCGGCTCGCCGTAATCATCGAGCGGTCCCGTCTTGCAGAGGCTCTTCGCGCGGTCGTGCACGTTCGTGCCCATCGGGTTCGCCGAGAGCATGTAGAGAATGAGCTGCACGCCCTCCTCGATCGAAATCAACATATTTCCGTCGGAGACTTGCATGAACAGCGAGGCCTCGCGGAAGCGGTTTTTCGCGTCGTGCTCGGGAGTATTCCGCGGGCCGACCAACTTGAAGTCGAGGAGGATCTGCCAGTAGTCGCGGATCAGGTCCTCGAATTCCTTCACGTAGAGGCCGTCGCGTTCGACTTGGCGCTCGCGCTTCGCGACGTCCGGGCCCTTCATGTAACCGAGCATCGCGGCCTTCAGGAGGGGCTTAAGCCAGGTATAGCGGACGAGCTCGCGGTAGACGCGGCCGCGCGCCCGGTTATTCCCGTCGAAAATCGCACCCGACGAATCCCGGTCCATGAGCGCCATCGTCCGCGAAAAGTCCCCGTGAAGCTCGTCGGCGACGCCGATCGCCGCGTCCGTCACGCCGCCGTTCGCACGAAGGATCTCTCGCACGTCGGTCTTCAGGAGCGCGAGCGTCGAAATCATCGCGTGGTTCGGGAATCTCGGCATTCCGGTCACCTTCGCGTATACTCCTTCGAGATACCGAGAGCCGTCGACCCACTCGCGGATGATGCCGCGGAGCCGATCGAGATGGCGGGCGGTGAGCCGGTTCGCTCCGCGCCCGGTTTCCGAAAGGTCGGTTCCGCCGAGGAAGTGCCGGAAGAACGGAACGATGAGTTTCCGGATCGTCGATTTCTCGAACTTCACTCCGGCGATCGTGCCGTCCCAGGAAAGATCATCCATCACTTCCTGGATGAGCTTGAACGGGATTCCGGGCGCGCTCGAGCAGCCGCCGCCCACGAAGGAATTCCCTTTCGGGCAGTGCCGGGCGACCGCGCGGTCGAGGAGGTCGATCGACTGGTCGACGACGACGGAAAGCCGCGCCCTCCCCTCGCCCCGGGTCGGATCCGGATAACGGGAGGAGAGATTCAGGTACTTGAGATACGTTCCGAGCCAGAGCGATCCGTCGGTGAACATGAGCCGCCACTCCGCCGCCGTGACGACGCCCCGCGGGCGATCCGGAGAGATCATGAGCTGTTTCAAAATACCGGCGATCTTCAGATTCGAGCGAATCCCGCCGAGCGTGCCGCCGGCGCCCGGAAACGCCTTCACGATCTCGTCGAATAGCCGACCCATCTCTTCGAACGAATACGTCGAATCCTTT
>JAYVXM010000018.1:0-9084 GCA_043785205.1 Bdellovibrionales bacterium | reverse complement strand
GCCAACGGGATTCGAAACCGACGGTTCCGATCGATCCGGCGCCGACGTCCGGCGAGGGCAGGGAGTTTCGGCTGAACCCTCGGAGATCCAGATCGCCGCCCGCGAGGAAGAACCAATCGGGCGGAATTTTGTTCGCGTCGGGTGCGGTGCCATCGGTCGTGAAGAGGGTGCCGAGGGAGAAGCGGGCGCCGAGGACCCAGCGGGGCTCGACGTAGCCGTGGAAATTTTCGAGGAAAGTCCCTTGGAGGAGGAGGCGGTGGGCGCCGATGGAATACGCCTGACCGCCCGGCAGAAAACGGTAGGCGATTTTCCCGTCCGCGCCGGAGCGAGGGTCGCCGCGATAGAGTTCGAAGGAATGGGTATGGGCGCCGAAATTCACTTCCGGAGTGAGGAGCGTGGTGAGGCGCGGATTCGCGACCTTGAGGAGGTGGATCCGGTCGAGGGTATATCCGACTTCGGGTTCAAGCGTCCAATTCCCGGCGTCGATCGTGCGGCCTTGGTAGAGGGAAAAAGCCGTTTCATATTTTTCGTACTGATCTTCTTTTCGATGCTGGATCAGGAAGAGCGGTCTTAGGTAAAGGCGGGGGTAAGCTTTCGCGTAATAGTGTTTCAGATCGAGGCTGAAGCTTTGCCGCTTGTTCGAACCGAAAAGCTCGGCTTGAAATCGGGAGGCCGTGCTCCAGAGCCGGTTCGTCTTCCAGCGAATGAAGGCGAGGGGATATTCTTCCGTACTGGCGCCCGCGCCGATTTCCCAGCTGCGGCGGGGGCCGAAGGCGACGGTTCGTTCGAGCTTTTTGAAATCGTCGCCGTTGCAGATCGTCGTGTAGGAAGCGCTGGAAGCGACGTCGGACTCCATTCGACGCGCGGCGATCGTCGTTTTTCGAACGTCGTAAAGGTCGCCGGGACTAAAGGGCTCGAAGCGCGAAAGAATCGCGTCGGAGACCGGATAATCGTCGGCGCTGATCGGAAGCGGGAAAGTCTTTTGGGAGCCGGAGGAAATTTTGATCACAAGGCGTCCGTCCGGGTGAGCTTCGAGCTTGAGGGACGCGCAGGCGTAGCCGAGGTTTTTTAAGAGTCCGAGCGAGTCGTTCTCGATCTGGTCGAGGACGCCTTTTTCGAGCGGGCGGCCGAGATTGCTTTCGAGCGGGGCCGTGGACCATTCGGGCGGCGCGCCTTCCGTGAGGATGACGGCGATGACGGCGCGTTTTCCGGCATCGACGGTGACTCGGCTCGCGTCGTAGTCGATCGTGATTTTCGGATCGAGGTAGCCTTTGGATTCCAGATACGAATGAAGAAAGCTGGCGGCCTGGCGAGGCGGCACGTCTTGCCAGGCCGGGTGGGCGGCGTCGCCGCATACGAAGAGCGCGTCATTTTTATCGAGTTTGACGTGTTCGCTTTTGGGATCCCAAACGACTCGGTCTCCGCAAAGCTCGGGCGCCGAGCAACCGACGGCGAGCAAGAAAGGAATGGGGGCGATGCGGGAGAGGCGGGCGGCTTTCAAGCCTTTGTAAATTAACGGAAGGACGGGAGGCGCGAAAGCCAGAAATGCGGAAGCCGAGCAATGCTTCGTCCTGAAGCGTGCTCGGCCAACGATAGAGTCCAAATCTTTTCCGCAGTCCCTTTACGGGACACTGAATAGTGGGCCGAAGTTTGCTTTACGGGACAGGTTGGGGCGAAGAATCGCGATTAATTGAAGGTCGTTCCGTTCGCTTCGACTTCGAGTTTACCGTTTACGACGTGGTATTGGTAAATCGACTGCATCGGGTTCGCGGCGCACACGTTCGAGTAATAACCGTAGGGATAGCGAAACGGATATTGCTGGGCCGCGAGGCAGTTGAAATTCGACGAGATCGCTTGGGCGGTGATCTTCACGTATCCGTGGCCTGGCAGCATGTACGCCGAGAAGTCGATCGTCTGACTGGCAACCGAGCCGGAGCAACCCGCGGTTCCGGCGGCGGTGAGGCGGTCGGTCACGACGGTCGCGAGGTTTTGGTAAACTCCATTTTGCTCCACTTGAAGCGTGATGGAAACCGTCGCGCAGCTGTAGTTCGCCGTGAAGTTCGTATAGACCGGGGTATTCTCGTTTCGGGTCGCCGGATCGAGAGTCACTTTTACTTTCAGATCGGAGTCGGTGCGAAGCGGGCTCGAGGCGATCGGGGCGGAGCCGCCGACCGTCTTGAAGGTAAGCGGGTAAGCGCCGTAGCCGCCGCCCGTGCTCACGGGAACGACGACTTGGCCGTTATCGAGACCTTGGGTCGTGGTGTCGGGTTTGCCGGAGACGCCGCTCGATCCGCATGCGGGAAGGAGCAGGGTCGATAAAAGAACGGCGATCGTGGACGATTGCTTCAGGGACTTCATGGGGGACTCCTCTTTAAACACAGGGTTCTTGGCCGTCTTGGTTACGAATTCCTGTTACCTTGAAGTAAAGCAACCGGGATGCCAGACCGGTATAATAGCTAAGCATTTGATATTATAGGTTTATGATGTTCAGGATTCTGACGGATACCGTCTAATATTTTGACAGGCGCTCAGTTCGAATTCAGCGTCCGTTCGGGCGTATGGCCTAAAGCTCCCGCACGTAGTGGCAGGTGTAGCCGTTCGGATGTTTCGTCAGATAGTCCTGATGATCTTCCGCCGCTTTTTCATAGTCTTTAAATTCCACGATCTCCGTCGTGGCCGGCGCTTTCCATTTTTCGGAGGCGATCTTTTTCGCGGCTTCCGCTGACTTTCGTTGGTTTTCTTCGAGGTAGAAAATCGCGGAACGATAGCCCGCGCCGATATCGTTTCCTTGCCGGTCTTTGTGGGTCGGATCGTGGAGCTTGTAAAAATATTCGAGGATCTTCGCGTAGCTCGTTCGCGCCGGGTCGAAGACGATCTTCACCGATTCGGCTTTTTCATTTTCTCCGGTCTTCCCCCGCGTGTACCCGACTTCGCTCGAGAGGATACCCGGCGCTTTCCGGAGGAGGTGTTGGACTCCCCAGAAGCACCCGCCGGCGAGGTAAGCGGTTTCGGTTTTCACCGTCGGAACGACCGGATCCTTCGCGGGTTTCGTTCCGCCTCCCGAAAAGAGCCCGGCGTATCGCCCGTATCCTTCTTTCGCGAGATCTTTCGCCGGCACGAAACGGAGCGACGCGGAATTCATGCAAAAGCGCTTTCCCGTCGGCGCCGGACCGTCGTCGAATACGTGCCCCAGATGCGAATCCGATCCGCTCGTTCGGACTTCGGTGCGCGCGATTCCGAGCTCGTGGTCCGTCTTCAAAGCGATCGCCGACTCGTCGATCGGACGCGTGAAACTTGGCCATCCGGTTCCGGACTCATATTTGTCCTTCGACGAAAAGAGAGGCGTCCCGTTCACGACGTCGACGTAGATTCCGTCCGCGTGATTATCGAAATAGTCGTTATGAAAAGGAGGTTCGGTCTCCGCGAGCTGCGTGACTCGATACTGGAGGGGAGTGAGGCGTTTTTTCAATTCCGGACTTCGGCCACCGTCGTTCTGGGGAGCCGCCGCCCCCGGTCCCGCGTCGGCGCACGCTAGCCCCGTCCCGAGGAGCATGCAGGCGAGCAGGGCCCGGCCGATTAAAAAGCCTTCACGACGCGAATGATCCGACATATCGACCTCCCGAAATTAACCTTCATGGAGTACTTCGGATGGCGCCCGAAAAGGTTACCGGAGCGGTTAGGGAACGGCTCAAGTCTTCGGAGTCGGGATGGACGTCGGAACCGCTCGACCCTGGGCGGTCGTCGTCATCGCCGTCCCGCCGAATACGATCTGATTGCAGGATGTTTCACAGGCGCCGCAACCGACACAGACATCGTATTTGACATGTACCGGCCGGGTCGGCGTACGGCCCGTCGGCGCGATCTCTTCGGAGCCCGAACCGGAGACGCCCCACTTGTGCTGCGGGCCCGCCGGATTCGGCTCCCAGCCTTTTTTGAACTCGATCGCGTTCACCGGACAAACCCGGACGCATTCCGAACAAAACTTACCTTCCGTGTACGAGATGCAATTCGACGGATTGAAGACGGCGGTGCCCGCCTTGAACGCGTATTTCTTCTCGATCGGATATTTCATGATCGCGTCCGTCGGGCAGGCCTGTGAACACGCGTTGCAGCCCTCTTTGCAGGGCGCCTCGAGCGGCGTCATCACCGGGGTCCAGAGCGAGCGCAAACCGTGCTCGAAACCGGCCGGTTTCAGGGTTCCCGTCGGACACGCCTTCATGCACTCTCCGCAACGAATGCAGGAAGAAAGAAAGTCGCTTTCCTCGCGCGACATCGGCGGACGAAGTAATTTTTTCGAAGCGCCCGGAATTCCGGACTCGATCCGCATGAATGGCGCCGCGATCAAAGCGGTCACGGTCGTCCCGACGAACGCGCGCCGGTCGAGCTCGACGACCTGACCGTGCTGGTCGCTCGCCTTGAGCGGATTCCGCAGCGTGAAGAAATTCGCGTCGACCGGACACTCTTCCGAGCAGATAAAGCACTTGATGCATTCGGATTCGGTGTAGATCTCGGCGTTCGTGAAATCGATGGCTCCCGTCGGGCACGAAGCCGAGCAAATATTACAATGAACGCACTGATCGGTTTGGCGTCGAAGGACTGAGTGCCGCGAAAGGGTGGCGAGATAGGCGCCGAGCGGACAGACGGCCCGGCACCAGATCCGTGAAACGCGCGTCGTATAGGCCATGATCGCGAGGAAGAGCGCGAGGGTCGAGAAGTCGATGAAGAAACCCATGAAGTGCGGACGCTCTCCGACCGCCCACGCGACCCCGTTTTCGACCCGACCGAACGGCTGGAGAACCGCCGCCGCGACCCGCGTGAGGAGGACGACGGGATCGATCCCGATGAGCGGGCTTACCGAGCCGAATACCGCGAACACGAGAATCGCCCCGAGAATGTAGTACTTCAGGCGAAACCACCACGGGCTCGGACCGTGATGGCGCGCCCCGAATTTCTTGATGATCCACGAATAGAAGTCGAACGTCGCGCCGAGCGGACAGACCCAGCCGCAAAAAACCCGCCCGAGAAGCACGCTCACGCCGAGGGTCACGAGCCCGAGAAGAAGAATCGTCACGCCGACGCGCATGCCACCCATGATGACGGTCGCTACGAGCGGATCGATCCTCAGAAAAAGCGATACGGGAATATTTCGGGCTACCCAGGTTTGCATCGGGTAGTGAGTGCAATAGATCAACGTGGCCCAAAGTAGAAAGAGTCCCGTCTGGACGACGATCCGAATTCGGCGAGTAGGCACCCCGAGCAACGCCATTATTTCTTTTCGCCTTTCGGGGGCATAAGAATCGCCGAATTCGTTCCTTCGCCGCTAATTCCCCGGAAAAACCGCCGGGCCTGATCGATTTTGCGCTTCGACTTCCGCTTGGGAACCCGCAGAAGATGGAGACCAACGAGGATGAGCGCGCCGATTGGGAGAAACGCCCAAGCTCCGGTGCGCGTGAACGTGTACGGATTGAAACTGTCCTCATTCCCGACGTCGAGCGCGACCTCCGCGCCGCCCGGCGCCTCGTTTACCGCCGCACCCGTCGCGCCGTTCGGCGCCGCCGCGGAGTCATCGAGGGAATCGAGCGATTCCATTCCCGCGGTTCCGGCGGTGACCGCCGGTTTCGTGAGCGTTGTCGGTTTCGCCGCGGGCGCTGGATCATCGAGTGAAACGAGTTCGTCCGCATGGAGCGCTCCAAGAAAAAAAAACGAAATCGAAATGGAGACTGCTAGGTGGACTTTCTTCACGTTATCGAATCATTATAGTGCAAAGACCGATAACCGAAAGGTGACAAATGTCTGGCGGTACTCAGCGCAAGCGCATCGGCGAGTTCATGATGGAGAAAGGACTGATCCATCGGGATTGGATCCAACCCATCCTCGAACACGCGAAAGTCGCGAATCTCCGTTTCGGTGAAGCGGCCGTCGCGCTCGGATACGTCACCGAGAAAGACCTCCGGCAGGTCCTTCTTCAGCCGTTCGGCAACCAGAAGGTTTTCCACCTCGATCCGAACTTCATTCCGAGTGTCACCGCCGACCTAGTCCCGCTCGATGCTATGGTTCGCCTCGGAATCATCCCCCTCGGCTTTAAGAACGAGTTCCATTGGTTCCGGACGCGGCGGCGGTTGAACCTTGGCGTCCTAAACGAGAATCGTCGGGAGGTCCTCGATTGGGCCACGACTCAGCTGAGTAATGTTAAGGCTTTCAAGACCTTCCAGGTTCTCCCCGATGAGTTCTTGCAGACGCTCGAACTCTGCTATGGGATCGAAAGATCGTCGCTGCTGGGTCTCGGCCCGGAGCAGATCGATGTGAATCTCGCGCTGTACTTGCAGCTCGAGAGACGCAAGGGGCCCCGGACGGCGAAATAGGCCGCCCAAGACCCCGCCCCCCGAGACCGAGTCGCGAGCGTAAAAGGGGTTCCTCGCGATGGCTCACCGGATTTACCGCTGCCAAGTTCAATCGATCAAATGGGTCGGCGTCGATCCAAAGGCGATGACGGCGATCCTGTGTTTCAAGCCCCAAGCCGCGTTCGATTTCGAGCCCGGCCAATTCGTGAGTCTTCAGGTTCCCGATCGGCTCGAACCGAAGAATCTCCTCTGGCGCGCGTACTCCCTCGCGGTGCCCGCCGAAATCGCCAAAAAACACGGTTACGAACTTTGCATCCGGAAGATGAACGGCGGCCAAGCCGCGTCCTTCCTGGAGCGCCTGAAGCCAGGCGATTGGATCAACGTGCGCGCCTCCTATGGCGAGTTCACGCTGCGGACGAAACCAGGCCGGGGGGTTTGCCTCATCGGTACCGGCACCGGGGTCGCCCCGTTGCGCTCGATCGCGCTTTCGAAGCAATTCGCCGAAACCGACCTTCACTTCGGAATCGCGATTCTGGGCTACCGCACCTTCGAGGAAATCCCCTACGCGGGCGATTTCGAACGCGTCGGCCTCGCGACGACGTACGCCGTCTCGGACAGTCCGGTGAAGCTCGATTTTCCGTTCTATAACGGTCGAGTGACCGACGTGTTGAAGCGGCTCAAGGCCGACTTCCCTTGGCTGGAAACTGATTTTTACCTCTGCGGAAACGGGTTCATGATCCAGGACGTGATCCAGCTCCTCAAGACCGCCCACGGCGTGAAGGACGACGCGATCATCGCCGAAGCCTTCGTCCCGGCTGCGAAACTGTCCGAAGCGGCATAATCTGCCGACCCGCGAGCGAACGAAGACTGGGCAAAACGATTCCGTTTAGCGAACGCCCGCGCGCTCCGATCCGTTTCTTGAAGGTCGGGTCCGCAACCACATTGCCAACCCCCGCCCCGAGCGCCCCCGAGAGAACGCAGTACCGAACGTGATGAGAGGATGGCTTCCGCAAATGGACGATCGCATGGATGACCGAAACGAACCGGGCCCGGACACCGAAAAGGAAACCGAAATGGCGACTTTCTTCGGAACCGGTAAGGAAGCGATGGATCGTTATACGCACTGCGTTCTTTGCGGAGCCAACCTCCATTTTTCGCACCAAACGGATTTCAGCCGAAACCTTACGCAGGAAACGGCGAAATGCCCGGAATGCGGGATCCGCGTGCGGAGCGTAATGCACCGACTCCAGTAATCGGGCGGTCGCGCCCGATCCTCCTTGTCAGTCCCCCGAAATTTACGGAGAAAGAGGGCCATCATGACGGATGGCCCTCTTTCATTTCAGCGATCCTGGGAAGGATTTCTTCCCCCGGACACGATCATCATGACCAAGCGCGGATTCGCGGATGCGCACGCCGAAAAACCGATCGCGCCGGCCCCCCTCGCTCAACGCGCCCCCGACGCCGTGCCGCTTCGCTTCGGTTTCGAAGCGCCGGGCGCCTCCGACCCCGAGGCCCGCGCCCTTCTCGATAAAATCCTCTCCGCGCTCGAACTCCCGCCAGGCGATTTCGCGGTATCTTCCGATCCGCACGGCGCCCCCCCGGCGCGCTTCACCGTCCGCCTCACCTCCGACGCCGCCGCCCCCGCGGGAGGGTGGGACGGCAACGTCCTCACCACGTATTCCCTCCGGACCATGCTCGGAAATCCCGGCCTGAAAAAAGCGGTTTGGACCCATCTGAAGGACGCCATCGCGCGCGGCCGGCACTCGTAAAGGAATCGGATCATGTTCGAACTATTCTCCGGAGGTTTCGTGGTTCTTGTCATCGTCATCGGCGCGTTTCTCTTCATGAGTCTGAAGGTCTTGAACGAATACGAACGGGGAGTGATCTTTCGCCTCGGCCGAGTCATCGGCGCGAAGGGGCCGGGCCTGATCATCCTGATCCCCATCGTCGACAAAATGGAACGCATCGACCTCCGGACGGTCACCCTCGATATTCCGCCCCAGGACGTGATCTGTAAGGACAACGTCACCGTGAAAGTGAACGCCGTCGTCTACTTCCGGGTCGTCGATCCGAACCGCGCGGTCATCGAAGTCGAAAACTACCTGCTCGCCACCTCGAAACTCGCGCAAACCACGCTTCGTTCGGTCCTCGGACAAGTCGAGCTCGACGAGCTCCTCTCCGCCCGCGACGTAATCAACCATAAGCTCCAGGGCATTCTCGACCAGCAGACCACGTCCTGGGGAATCAAGGTCATCAACGTCGAAGTGAAACAAATCGACCTTCCCGTCGAAATGCAGCGGGCGATGGCGCGCCAGGCGGAAGCCGAGCGGGAACGCCGCGCGAAGATTATCGCCGCCGAAGGGGAGCTCCAGGCCTCGGAAAAACTTGCCGAAGCCGCGCGTATGATGGATTCCGCGCCGGGCACGATGACCCTCCGTTATCTCCAGACGATCCGCGAAATGTCCGCCGAAAAAACGACCCACACGATCGTCCCGCTCCCGATGGACCTCCTCGGCGCGATCTTCGGTAAAAAATAACGGCGAACCCATGAGCGTCCACCCGACCGCCGTTTCGCTCGCCGTCGCCGTCGCTCTCGTCGTGACTCCCGCACGCGCGACCGAACCGATCTATCCGGGCGCCGACTGGACGAAAGGAGAGCCCGCGAAGCACGGACTCGATCCGGCGAAAATCTCGGAACTCGACGCCTACGCGTTCGCGCCCGGCGCGAGCTACCAGACCGACG
>JAYVXM010000017.1:0-9122 GCA_043785205.1 Bdellovibrionales bacterium | reverse complement strand
TCCAAAACTCGATGAACGGCGGCGATAATTCGCTCATGGGCGGAATGCTTCTCGCAGCGACCCTGGTCGCGCTCGGTTCCGGAATCGGCTACCTCACCTACCGGAAACGGATCTTCCGCGTGATCTTCGAGGGAACGCCGACCCTCCTCGTCCACAATGGGAAGATCATCGAAAAGGCGCTCTGCTCGGAAAAACTCACGAAGAACGACCTCGTGATCCTGATGCGGAAGCAAGGGATTCATCGGCTCGCGGAGATTCGCACGGCGATCCTCGAGACGGACGGATCGCTTAGCCTCATTCACGTCGATGACAAAGCCGCCCGGTAAGTGGCTCGATCTAAACTGGTATTACGAAAACTCGAACTGACCGATGAGTCCGCATTTATCGCTGGGCTTCAGGAATGGTCCGAAGGGGACTTAGGCTGGTATTCCTCCATTTGGAGGCCCGGGATGTCTTTCGCCGAGATGGTAGAGCGCCTTAGAAAAGATCGACTAGGGGAGGATCTTCCGGCCGACTGGGTGCCGTACACGATGCTTTATGCATTCGTAGATTCCCAGATCGTTGGACGGCTGAGTATACGCCACGAGCTGAACGAATATCTGCGCAAATTCGGCGGTAATATCGGCTATGCTGTGGCACCGAGATTTCGCGGAAACGGATATGCTACGGAAATCTTGAAGCAGGCCTTACCTTTCTGCGACGAGCTGGGGTTAAAGAAAGTCTTAATCATTTGTGCCTCCCAGAATATCGCTTCGGTACGACTCATCGAAAAAATCGGGGCCGAACTCGAAAACGAAGTTTGGGACGAGGTCGATCAGGAGATGATCCGCCGCTATTGGTGGACTTCGAAATCAAATCCGTGAACATCCGCTCAAAACGTGCCCACTAAGCGCCGAACTAAAATGAAGACGCAGCGCTTCGCCGCCACCGGCGAAGCGCTGCGTAATCGCTGAATATGTGCGCATCGAAGGAAGGCGACGTCGTGGGCCTTCGAACGGCTACTTCTTCGCTTTCACTTCACGCGAAGCAACGACGAACGAGTCGAGATTGTTCCGAACATAAGCCCAAGCGACGGCTGATTTCTCGTCCATCTGGATATCGAGCGAAAATTCGTTCTTCTTATTCCGCGACCATTCGGCGTCGAGATCGGACAGTAAGGAATCGGGAATCGCTTTCGCGCCGGACTTCAGGACGAAGACCGAGACGATTTCGACGCGACGAAGATTCGCTTCGAGCTTGATCTCCCGGATGCCGTGAGAACCGAGAAGGTCTCCGAACTCGCGGTCGCGCACGTCGTAAGCGGGACGGACGGAAAAACCTTGCGCCTTGAGCGCTTTCACTTCCGTGTCTGCTTGGTCGGCGGTGATCACCTCGACGCTCGAATCGGTGCCGAGATCGACCCCGCCGTTATCGACGATCGTGTCGCCCGTGCGCGGCGAAGTCGTCGCCATCTTCGGTACGCTCGAGGCGACCGGGGCGCAGGATGAAAGAGTAAGCAGAACTAAAATCCCCAAAGCCAATGGATGTTTCATCGATTGACCCTCCAATTTGATAAGACGCGTTATATTGCGTCCTACGCAGGATGTCAATCGATCGAATATTGCTTAACATATTGAAAATATAGACTTTTATCTAGCGGGCGTTCCGTGCATCGACCCTTTTATATCCTTTATATATAGAGGGAAACGCCAGCTCGAATAGGGCGCCTTAGGTCGTCGCCTGGTCCATTAGTTCGGCGAGGTCCATGACCCGAACCGTATCCGACTTCTCTTTCGCCTTCACGCCGTCGCTCATCATCGTCATGCAAAACGGACAGGCCGCCGCGATCACGGACGCGCCGGTCTCGAGCGCCTGTTCGGTCCGCGTGATGTTCACGCGCTTCCCGACCGTCTCTTCCATCCACATCCGGCCGCCGCCGGCTCCGCAGCACATGCTCTGGTCGTGGTGATTCTTCATCTCGATGAGTTCGAGTCCGGGCACCGCTTCGAGGACCGCGCGCGGCTGATCGTAGACGTTATTCCAGCGGCCGAGGTAGCAGCTGTCATGAAAGGTCACCTTCGCGTTCAAATTCGCCGCGGGCTTGAGCTTCCCGTCGCGGATCATCTGGGAAATATACTGGGAATGGTGGACGACTTCGTAGTTTCCGCCGAAGTCCTTGTACTCGTTCTTCAGAGTATTAAAGCAGTGTGGACAAGCCGTGACGACCTTCTTCACCGCGTAGCGATTCATCGTCTCGATGTTCGCCGTCGCGAGCGTTTGGAAAAGATACTCGTTCCCGATCCGTCGGGCGGCGTCGCCGGTACACTGTTCTTCCGAACCGAGGATCGCGAACTTCACTTCGGCCTTCTTAAGGAGACTCACGAACGAGCGAAGGACTTTCTTATTCCGATCGTCGAACGATCCCGCGCATCCGACCCAGAGAAGGACATCGACTTGATCGGCGGAACCGACTTCGGCCATCGTCTTCACGCCGAGTCCCTCCGACCAGTTTCCGCGATCCGCCGCCGAAAACGCCCACGGAGAATAGTTCGTCTCCATGTTCTTGAACACGGTCTGGACTTCGGCGGGAAATTTCGACTGCATCATGACGAGATCGCGACGGACTTCGTAGATCTTATCGACTTGCTCGATGAAGACCGGACAGGCGACTTCGCAAGCCCGGCAGGTCGTGCAGGCCCAGATCACGTTCTCGGTGACGTTCTCGTCGATGATCGGGCCGACTTCGTCCGGCCGGTTGGCGTGGATCGCGGCTTTATTCCGGTAAAGGTTCGTCTTCAGGTCCATGATGAGCCGCTTCGGCGAAAGTGCCTTCCCAGTGTTCCACGCCGGACAGAGGTCCTGGCACCGTCCACACTCCGTACAGGAGTAATAGTCGAGCGAATCCTTCCACGTAAGATCAGTGATCTTCGCAGCGCCGTACTGGGTCAGCGACTCGTTCGTGAAGTCGATCGGCTTCATCGGTTTTTCGCGTTCGAGTTTCTTCAGGAAGGTATTCGGCCCGGCAGCGACGATATGGAGGTGTTTCGACGATGGGATGTACATCGCGAACCCGAGGACGAGGAGCATGTGGATCCACTTCCAGACCGTGAAAAGCGTCTCGTTCGCCGCCGGACTGAAATGATAACCCTTCAATCCCGCGGCGAGGAAACTCGCGACCGGCATCGAGGACGCGAATGCCGGGTGGAAGCCGAGGATGAAGAACGCGTTCATGAGGAGAATCGCGATCATGAGGGTTCCGGTGAACGTCAGGACGATGTTCGCGTCCCGCGATCGGCCGACTCCCGCGGGCTGGACGACGAGCCGGCGATAGAACGCGCCGCCGACGGCGACGAGGATCGCGGTCGTGAAGAAGTCCTGGACCCGAACGAGGACCGAGTACGCGTCCGCGCCGATGAATTCGAAATTCGCGCCCGCGTAGAGCGTCGACGCGAACTGCTCGAGGGTTCCGATCGTGATGATGATGAATCCCCAAAAGATCGTCGTATGGAGGAGCCCGATCGGCTGCTTCCGATTCACGGCGCTCTGGCCGAGAACGTTCGTAATCGCGACCTTGATCCGTTCGGGGATACGGTCGATCTTCGGTCCCTTGCCGTTTTGCTTGCGCATGAGTTCGATCAGGGATTTGAACTTCAGCCCGGAGTAGGTGAACGCGAATCCCGCGACGATCAGAAATGTGAGTGTCTGCCAGGTCATCCTTGCCCCTTAGCCGATCGGCCCGCTACTCGCACCGAACGGAGTGATCAGTGATCTTTGATTTTCCGGAATTCCTCGGTCAAAAGCGGAACGAGCTGGAAGAGGTCGCCCACGACGCCGTAGTCGGCGATCTGGTAGATCGGCGCTTCCGGGTCGGTATTGATCGCGACGATCGTCTTCGACGTCCGCATGCCGGCGAGGTGCTGGATCGCGCCGGAAATCCCGCAGGCGACGTAGAGCGCCGGCGAAACGACTTTCCCGGTTTGGCCGACCTGATCCCGGTGCGGGCGATAACCGGCGTCGACCGCCGCGCGCGAAGCGCCGACGGCGGCGCCGAGGACGTCGGCGAGCCCCTCGATGATCTTGAAATTATCCGCGCTCTTGAGGGCCCGGCCGCCCGAGACGACGATCGCCGCTTCGGTGACGTCCGGACGTGCGGAAGCGCCCTTCACGACTTCGAGCGTCTTCGATTTCACTTCGCCGACATTCGCGGTGACGGTCACGGTTTCGGCCGATTTCCCGGGGTCGGGTTTCCCCACCCCGAGCGCGTTCGCGCGAATGGTCGCGAGTCGCGGGCCCGACCCGACGAACTCGACTTCGGCGGTGGCCTTCCCGGAATAAACCGGGCGGCGAACTTTGATCCCGTTTCCCTCGAAGGCGAGGGTCACGCAGTCGGAGGCGAGCCCCACGTCGAGCCGACGGGCGAGCCGCGGCATGAAATCGCGGCCGGTCGGCGTATGGGACGCGAGAATCACGTCCGGAGCGAGCGACTTCGCGAGGGTCGCGAGGACGGCGGTATAGGCCTCCGCGCTGTAAAGTTTTAGGGCGGCGTTTTCCGCGACGTGAACCGTCTTAGCGCCATAAGTGCCGATTTCCTTCGCGAGGTCCGCGACGCCTTCGCCGAGAAGGGCCACGTGGGTTTCGTTCCCCGCGGCCGCGGAGGCGCCGACGAGTTCGAAAGTCGATTTTTTCAGCTTACCGTCCCGGTGTTCCGCGACGACGAGTACTTTAGCCATGATTAGACCACCTTCGCTTCTTCGTGGAGCGCGCGCACGAGCTCTTTCGACTGAGTCGCGGGGTCGCCCGCAATCTTCTTTCCGGCAGATTTCGGCGGCGGGAGCTGGAAATTTTTATAGCGAATTTTTTGGTCGGCATCGCTCACTCCGACGTCCGCGGCCTTGAGGCTCTTCACTTCTTTTTTCTTCGCCTTCATGATGTTCGGCAATGAGGCGTAACGGGGCTCGTTCAGTCCTTTCTGAGCCGCGACGACCGCCGGAAGCGCGGTTTCGACCATTTCGTACGCGCCGCCTTCGACTTCGCGCTTACACTTCAGCGCCGTCGCTCCGTACTCGATCCCGAGGACGACCGTCACGCAGGGCATGCCGAAATGTTCGGCGAGGAGCTGGGAGGTCTGGGCCGCGCCGTCGTCGATCGCTTCCTTGCCGGTGAACACGACGTCGACCTTCGGTTCCTTCTTCAGCGCGCCGGCAAGCGCCTTCGCGGCATAATTATTATCGGCGGACTCGGGGATCTCGACGTGGATGCCGTTATCGCAGCCCATCGCGAGCGCGGTCCGAATCGCTTCGACGACCCGGACGGGACCCGCGGACAAAACCGTCACGGTCGAACCGGCGTTCTTTTCCTTCAGGCGAAGCGCCTCTTCGACGGCGAACTCGTCGTACGGCGAGAGAATCCACTTCACTCCGGCGGGATCGATCCCGCTCGAATCGCCGTTCAACTTGATCTTGGTTTCCGTATCCGGAACCTGCTTGATGCAGACGAATATATTCATGAGTTTTCCTTTAAATCTTTACCCGTTATACGGCGTTTACGCATCGCTCCGCAAATACAAATCTTCGAGTCCGAGGATGCGTTTCGGGAGAACGTCCGGCGCCGAATTCACGAGGCGAAGGCCGGCTTCGAGCGCGCCTTCCGCGAACACCGCGCGACTCTTCGCTTCGTGGATCAAGGTCAATTTTTCGCTCCCGCTTTCGAGGACGACGACATGCGTGCCGACCACCGCGCCTTCGCGAACACTCGCGATCTCCGCTTCGCGGCCGAGCGCGTCCTGGAGCGCCAGCGCGGTGCCGCTCGGGGCGTCCTTTTTATCCGCGTGGTGAACCTCGCGAATCGAAGCCTTCCACTCCGCGAGTTCGGGATATGCCCGCCAAGCGAGAAGAGTGATGCGACAGATCTGGACGCCGAGGGAAAAGTTCGCCGAACGGAGGATCGGGAACGACCGGGCGGCGGTTTCGAGCTCGCGAAGTTCCGCCGCGCTCCATCCGGTCGCGCCGACGACGAGCGGAATCTTCGCCTTTCGGCGAAGGGCTTCGCGAACGAGGGCGAGGACGGCCGCCGGCGATGAAAACTCGATCCAGAGGTCCGCCTCGAAGAGCCCGTCGAGCGCCTCCCCCGAGGCCGGGGTCGCGCCGACGACGAGCCGTCCCGAAAAGCGGGATTCGCCGAGGAGCTTTCCGATTTCCGCGCCCATGCGGCCGGAGCGGCCTAGGATCCCGAGCTTAAATTTCCGGATCTTCATCGCCGAAACTCGCCCTTCTCGATTCGGTAGGGCGCGAGTTCCCGATCGAGCGTTTCGGCCGTCGCCGCGTCGATCGGTACGAGGGGAAGCCGGAAAAAATTTTCGGCCAGACCGAGCTTCCGAAGCATCCACTTCAGGGGACCGGGATTCGATTCGAGAAAGAGACCTCGGAATAACGGAAGGTACGCCGCCTGAAGACGATCGGCGAGCGGCGCATCGCCGGCCGTAACCGCGGCTTCGATCTCAAGCATACCGCGCGGACAGACGTGACTCGAGACAGAAATCACGCCGTGGCCGCCGTCGCCGAGAAACGCGCGGTAGGTGAGGTCGTCTCCGGATAGGAGGGCGAGGGGGCGGCCGCTCGTTCCGAGCGCGCTCCGAAGCTCCGCGAAGAACGCGAGGTCGCCGCTCGCTTCCTTGATCGCGCGAATTTTCGGGTGGGCGGAGAGTTCGACGATCGTTTCGACGGCGAGGGAGATCCCCGTTCGGCCGGGAACGTTATATAAAATCACGGTTCCTTCGCCCGCGGCGTCCGCGACGGCCGTGAAGTGCGCGCGAAGACCGGCTTGGCTGGGCTTATTATAGTAGGGGACGACGAGGAGAAAGCGACGGTAGCCGATTCCGCCGGCGAGCCGCGTGAGCGCGATGCTCTCGCGCGTATCGTTCGTGCCGGTCCCGGCGACGAGGTCGAGGCCCTTCCCTTTCGCGAACGCGAAGACGTGCCGAAAGAGTTTTTCCTTCTCCGTCGCCGAGAGGGTCGAACTCTCGCCAGTCGTTCCGCAGACCACGAAGCCGCGAATCCCGGCGGCGATCTGCTGACCTAGGATCCGCTCGAGCGCCGCGAAATCGATCTCACCGGCGGCGTCGAACGGTGTCGCTAATGCCGTATAAATTCCGCGCACTCCCTCTACCTCACAATCTCGTTTTGGATCAATTCTTCGAACGTTTCGCGCTTTCGGATTAACCGATAACCTTCGCCGTCGACCATCACTTCGGCCGGCCGGGGGCGCGAATTGTACTGACTCGCCATACTCATCCCGTACGCGCCCGCCGAGAGGAAGGCGACGAGATCGCCGCCGTCGATCCGGTCCGCGAACGGACGATCCGAGGCGAAGCAGTCCGAGCTCTCGCAGACCGGACCGACGATATCGCACTTCCGGCGCTTTCCCTTTCCGCGCGCAAGTTCGACGGGAACGATTTCGTGATAGCTCCCATAAAGCGCGGGGCGGACGAGGTCGTTCATTCCGGCGTCGACGATGACGAAATCTTTCGCCTTCCGTGGTTTCCGGTAGAGGACTCGGCTCAGCAGGACTCCGGAGTTTCCGGCGATCGTACGGCCCGGCTCGAGAAGGATCCGGTAGCGGCCGCGAACGTCGGAGTTCCGCCCGAAATGTTTCTGGATGAGTTTCGTGTACGCGTCGATGGTCGGCGGGCGTTCGTTCCGGTACGGAATGCCGAGCCCGCCGCCGAGGTCGACGAACGCGAGCGGCGCGCCGGTGATCCCCTCGACCTCCGCGGCCATCCGCTTCGTTTTCCGGAAGGCGTCGGCGAACGGGGCGAGCGAGAGGATTTGGCTGCCGATGTGGATCGAAAGACCGGCGATCGCCACGCCCTGAAAATCATGCCGCTTCAGAAGCGCGACGATTTCCGCGCGCTGGAGCCCGAACTTGTTCTTCTTCAGCCCGGTCGAAATATAGGGATGGGTCTTCGGATCGACGTCCGGATTGAACCGAAGCGCGACGCGCGCGCGTTTTCCGATGGCCTTCGCGCGCTCGCTGAGGAGCCGAAGTTCCTCGACCGATTCCACGTTGAAGGAATGGAGGGGATGCGAAAGTCCCTCGTCGATCTCCGCCGCCGATTTTCCGACCCCGGAAAAGACGATTTTTTCCGGCGCGGTGCCGACGCGGATCGCGCGCTTCAGCTCGCCGGCCGAAACGAGATCCATTCCCGCGCCTTCGCCGGCTAGGATCCGGAGCACGGATAGGTTCGGATTCGCCTTCACCGCGAAGCAGACGAGATGATCGAGTCCGGAGAGCCCGCGGTCGATTTCACGAAACGCATCGAGAAACGCCGTCTTCGAATAGACGTAGGTCGGCGTTCCGAATTTCTCGGCGATCTCGGCGAGCGAGACTTCGTCCGCCGATAGGGTTCCCTGCCGATAGGTGAAATATTCGAGCGGCTTCGGCATCAGCGGTTTTTCTTCTTCTTCGGCGCGGGAGAGGTGGTCGGCGTCGGTGAAGGCACGGGGCCGGCGACGTCGACGCGATCGGAATTCGCCGGAGTGTCCGCGACCGGCGGGAGTGGCGGGCCCTTCACTCCGCAGGCGAAAAAACCGAGTCCGAGAACAAGGGGAATGAGGAATTTCATGTTTCGCGGTCTCCTTAAAAACGAAGCGTGACGCCGACCGTGATCGATTCGTAACCGAGATTAAAGCGCATATACCAATTCGGTCCCGTCTGGAGAAACGCGCCTACTCCGAACGCCGGCGACGGAACCGCGATCTGGCGAAGCTGCTTATTCGAAGCGCCGATGTTCGAGGCGACGATCGGATAAACGAGCCCGCCGTAGAGATAGCCGGTCCAGATCTCCCCGTACCTTGCCTGGTAACGAAGCGTCCCGATGACGGGGATGATCGTCGTCGAGATTTGGACGCCGTCCACGAGTCCCGAGGACTGGTAGTAAAAAACCCCGCCTTCCGCGGCGTAAGCCGATCCGAGCGAACGCCCGAAGGTACGCGAATAAAGGAATCCCCCGCCGAACTTCGGATTCGGGCCCGGGACGGTCGCATTATTCAGAAGTCCGGTCGCCATCGTGAAGAAGTTCGGGAAATAACTTCCGATTTCGTCCGCCTCTTCCTCGTCTTCGTCGTCCTTCATCTCGAGGTTTTCGT
>JAYVXM010000016.1:0-2788 GCA_043785205.1 Bdellovibrionales bacterium | reverse complement strand
TCGTTACTTCCAGGCGAAGACCGGCTGCTCGAAGCCGTCACCCGGGTAAGGCGGAACCCAGTTCGCCGAGTTTCCGTCGAATTTCGACGCGGAAATGGTCGAGATCACCGGCGCGCCGGTGAGGGGAATCGCGGTGACCCGGAAGTCCCATCCCTGCGCGTTCAATTGGGTGAGGAATCCGCGAATCGCGGCGTTCAGGGCGGGTTGAACCGAGTAGGTGGAGCCGGTGTTATCGACCGCGAGGAGGAGGTCGACTTTCGGAGCGATTGAAGAGCCGCCCGGAGCGCCGCTGTCCTGTTGGGATTGGACGACACCGAAGGACTGCTTTCCGCAGCTCGAAAGCGCGAGGGCGGCCGAAACGACGGCGACTAGAATAGGGGAACGGGTAATCCATGGTTTCATATACACCTCGTAAACTTCTCTCTCAGGCTTAGGTAGAGCAAGGCCGGTGCCAGGGAGTCAGCATGACGAGGCCGCGATAAACGCTATAAATACGGCCTTTTATCGCGGTTGGGGAGAGGGGAGGGGTTGAGGAAAACGACTGTGTCCCGAGCGCCTGTCGAAAGTTTAGACGGAGGGACGCTCGGCGCGGCCCTCGAAATCGAGGTGGGGTCGCCTTTCGGCACTCGGGCATTCAGCAGAAGTCGTGCCGGACCAAGATCCGCGTATTCGCGCTCGAGCGTTGCCCTCGCCTAAAACTTAGGCAGCCCCGGGTGAAAGCGGACACATTTTCAAGCCGGGTTCGATCAGGGAGAATTAAAGAGTTCACCGACATTTTTCCGTCGGCAGCGGTACGTATGAGGAATTCAAATGAACAAATTCAAACTTTCCGTGATCGGATCGCTTGGCTTCGCCCTCGTGAGCGGCATCGGGTGTTCGGCGCAGATCAAATCCCTGACCGCCGGTCAGAGCGCCATCACGTCCGTGAGCTACGGCATTCTTACCCTCACCGCGACCTCGGGCGCCCCGATCCCCGCGCTTTCCACGGGCACGCTCCACACGATGAATTTCACCCTCGCGGACACCTCCGTGACCGAAGTCGCCGACCTTGAGGCGATCGCGATCCAAGGTCCGAATGCGGCGGCGTTCACGCTCGACGCGACCGCCTGCATGGGGCCCGGCGCGCTCGCTCCGGGACATAGTTGCGCGATTACCGTGAGTTTCACGGGCGGGGCGCTCGCGACCGCCACCATCGGCCAGCTCGCGATCGGATATTCATCGACTTCCGGTGACGCCCAAACGACGAGTAGTCTGACCTTCGATCTGACCTACAGTTCGGTTCCCGTCATCGGCTGGCGCTATCCGAATTCGATCCATGAATTCATCGCCGGGTATCCTGCAACCGCCGTGCTGCCGGTCGTCTACAACGGCGGCGGAAATACTTTCACGTATTCCGTCGACGGGAGCGGCGACGCGCTTCCGATGGGCATTACCCTCGACGCGAATACCGGCCTCCTCTCCGGGACACCGACGGAGTTCGTGACGCGTAATCTTCAGGTCTGTCTGACCCTCAGCGGGACCGGTAGTCCCGGGAACTGTACGGCCGTTCGGGTCGTCACGCGCCCCCAACCGGTCGTCACCGGTAGCGGCGCCCTGAATCCCGCGCTCTGCAGCGCCGCCGGAAACGGCGACTCGGCCACGCCGATCTCGCTTACCACGGAAGCTCAGTTCTATAACTGCCTGACGAATTATCCGGCTCGCCATTTCGTCCTCGCGAACACTATCGATTTGACCGCGATGGCGAACACGCAAATCGGCGTGAAGTTCACGGGCATCCTCGATGGTCAGAGCCACACCCTTTCGAATTATAGTCTTGATTGCGGGGTAGCCGGTCTCGGAAGCGCCGGCGGACTCTTCGGACAGGTGTATAACGGGGTCATCAAGAACGTCACGCTGAACAATTTCACCATTGCGTGCGGCGGAGCGATCGAGAACGGGATTCTCACCGGACAATCGGGCGGCGCCATTTTTCAGAATATCAAAATCATGAACTCTACCGGGACCCATGGTCAGATATCGGGCGGAATCGTAGGTCTGATGGGTGATTCGCTCTCGCTCGGTTGGGGTCCGATCGTCCAATTCGGTTTCATCGATAAAATTATGATCGATGGGCTCACCCTCACGAATACGACCGGTGCCTGGGCCCAGGAAGCCATGGTCGTTGGCGTCACCCATTTCGCGCCGGCGAACATTTCGCGCGTCGAAATTAAAAATTCGACCTTCAACACCGGCGGTGGGAACGGGGTGGCCGCGATCGTCGGCTACAATACGAACGCCGACTGGGGAGTGAACGATGACGGCGCGGTCTGGATCGATCAGGCGAACGTGCACCTCAACGTCACGGGTGGCGGTGCGTTCACGGGCGGCCTCTACGGCTTTGCGGCCGGCGGCGACACGATCACGAACTCGATGTTCGTCGGAAACGTGGGTTCCGGAAACATGGGCGCCGGCACGATGTTCGGCGGCGTTCGCCCGAAGTCGAATACCCTCAACCTAGATAACGTGATCGTCTACAACTCGTATTCCCAATCGACGGTCGGTGGAGGCGGCTGGGAACTCGGCGAAATCATCGGCGATACTTCGTACCGCGGTTTCTCGGGCCAGATCTATCTCAGCGGCGTGAAGTACGAGACGAACGGCCTCCCGTTGAGCGGTGGAAACGTGCCCGACCTGAGCGACGCGGTCGCCCTGACGGCGCCCCAGTTCCTCGATCCGACGAAGTTCCCCGGCTGGAGCTCGCTCTGGACGATCAACGCCGGCTCGAATCCGGTTCTGGCGGATCCGTTCT
>JAYVXM010000015.1:0-9136 GCA_043785205.1 Bdellovibrionales bacterium | reverse complement strand
AAAGTTCGCGCATCGAGCGCTCGTAGGTCGACTCGAAGAATTTGCCGCGAAGATCCGTAGCGGCTTTGAGCTGTTTCGTCGAGAGGGGCGAGTCGGATTCGAGAGTTTCGAGGAGGAGACGCGTTTCTCGCGAGAATCGAGAGCGGTCGCCCTTCGTCCCTCCGAGCGCGGCGAGAAGGTCGGTGAAGACTTCGGGCGAGAAGAAAGTGGCCCGCCCCCGGAACCATTTCGCATAGACGACTTTCCCGGAGCGCGAGAGCTCTTCCCGGAGCCGCCAGAGGGAGGCGACGCGGTCGTCGCCGTCGGAGTCCCACTCCCAGCGCATTTCGCTCTTCGGGAAGAATTCCGACCAGAGCGAGCGGGGCTCCTTGCGGTTGTCGAGAGGGTAGACGAGGAGCGCCCCCCGATTTTCGATGAAAGTAATCGCCCGTTTCGCCGTAACGCCCGCACTCATAATCGCACTTTCCCCCGAAGTTTCTTTTTCTCTCCGTCCCGGCTTTTCCCGTCGAGTTTACGACGCTTGCTTCCGCGGGTTGGTTTCGTTTTCCGGCGCGCTTTCGGAACGACCATCGACGCTTCGATCAGGACGATCAGCTTTTCGACGCAATCCTCTTTGTTTTGTTTCTGATCCCGGAATCGATCGCTCGTGACGATCAGATCGCCTTCTCCGGTGAGGCGGGGAGCGAGCTTCGCGAGTATGCGTAGGTGATCTTCGACTCGAAAGCAGGTCGTTCCGGAAATATTCCACCGAAGAACCGCCTTGCTGTTTACCTTGTTCACGTTCTGCCCACCGGGCCCGGAACTTCGCACGAACGAAAACTCGAGTTCGGAGTAGGGAAGGGAGAATTTGCGGGGTCCGAAAAGATCGCTCACGCCACGATTATAGCCGATTTCGGATCTTTTTTCCTTACCGACCGGGTCAAAGAACGTCTTGGGTCTTCGAAATCGACTCGACGGAATCGTCGATTCGGAAATCGACGTTTCCAGCGGTCTCCTTAAAGCTATTACCGCCTTCGATCTTATCCATCCATTTCGTCGCCCAGACGGAATTCGCGCTCCGGATCGCCATAGCGAATGTCCGGCCTCGACGCCAGTCGCGCATGAACTTACCGAGATCGAGCGACCAGTTCGAATCGGAACCGGTTGAACCGGTGACCACTCGAAAACCCGCTCGGAGCCAGTCCTGCATATGCGATGCGCCGTAGCACGCGTCCGAGTAGAGGGCGCGGAGCTTGGTGCTCGCGGGCCCCGCGGGAGCTTGGGCGAGAATTTCGTCTCGAAGGCGATCCATCGGATAGAATCCGGTATCGACGAAGCCGAGCTCGCCAGGGTGACCGTGAATGTAGACGATCGCGTCGATCGCTTTGACGGCCGGGTCGGCGTCGGCGGTCGCGAGGGCGCGGAGAAATTCGGCGTGGGTCGCGTGATGACCGCTGAGAATATGAATCTCGCGATATTTTCCGCGAAGGTCGCGCTTGATTTTCGCGATCGCCCGGTTCTCTTCGTACTGGTAGAGCGGTTTGAATTTCTTCAGGAGGGAGAGATTCACGATCGCGACGAGATCGCGATCCGCCGGACCGATGCTCGCCCGAGCGGTCGACCCGGCGACCGAGAACCCGAGTAGAAGGCTGGAAATGAGGGGGAGCGCCCGTCGAAGCATTCCTCTATTTTACGAAAGTTTTCGCGGGCGGGAATCCGGTAATGATTGCCGAGCGCTTGACGCGATCCTTAACTAACGGGTGGGCCAGACGCGCGTTCGCAGGGCAATTCAATCGCGAAGCAGGTATTTTTAGCCTCCCGGTCGTAAAGGAGCTTTCCCCCATGTTCCTCGATGATTCCCCGCGAAATCGGTAGACCGAGTCCGGTCCCCTTTCCCGGTTCTTTCGTCGTGAAGAAGGGTTCCATGAGGCGGCGCTGGGTCTCCGGTGTAAGTCCTGGCCCGCTGTCCGTCACCGAAACGCGGACGAACTCGCCGATCTCGGCGAAATCGATGCGAACCCATCGGTCGCTTTCGCGGGAGATCGCATCGAAAGAGTTATTGAGTAAATTCAGCAAAACCTGGGAGATTTGGGTCGGGCGGCAACGGACCGAAACCTCGGGAACGTCGTCGATTCGGAGGTCGATTGCGTAATCGCGGAAGCGTTCGCGGCAAAGGTCGAGCGTTTCCTCGAGAATCGTTCCGAGCGGGATCGGGAGGGGAGGGTCGTTTTCACCGCTTCGGGAAAACATCCGGAGCCCTTTGATGATGCGAGAAATTCGCAGCGAGGTCTTTTCGATGCGTTCGAGGCCCTTCGTGATCTTTTCGAAGTCGGGGATCTCCGATTGGATGGCCTTTTTCAGGAGACCGGCCGTTCCGTGAATGATGGTGATCGGATTGTTCACTTCGTGGGCGATGCCCGCCGCCATTTGGCCTAGCGAGGCCATCTTCGAGCTGTGAAAGATCGCGGCCTCGGCCTGTCGCTTGGTGCGCAAATCCGTCGCGAAAAAGGCCA
Source organism: Bdellovibrionales bacterium (assembly GCA_043785205.1). Lineage (GTDB taxonomy): Bacteria > Bdellovibrionota > UBA1018 > UBA1018 > UBA1018 > JACMQW01. The sequence goes on along the minus strand of JAYVXM010000015.1, from coordinate 6,644 downwards.
CATATTGGGGCCGGCCCTCTGAGTTGAGCGAACAGAATGCCTTCAACCAGATCGGGACCAGCGTTCCATCCCGTAAATTCATGAATTCGAGTTCGCCTTCCCAGGACTCGCGTCGGTTTAGGACTGCCGGTACGGTTTCGGAAATGCACCGGGAGCGGGACGCCGGAGGAAGAAAATCGAAGATACTGGTCCCATCGGGGGACCAGCCGAGTTCTTCGACCAGAAATCGATTGAGATAGAGGGGCCGTCCGTTCGGGGCGCAGTAGCCGAATCCGTCTTTAGCGGTTTCGATGAGTTGGCGTAGGATCGTCGATCGTTCCCGTTCTTGAACGAGGCTCGAACTTTCGTTCGTGGCGATCGCCGTCACCAGTTCGAGATTTTGAAGCGCCTGCTTCTCGGCCGTGACATCCGCTCCGGTCGCGAAGACGAGCCTGGTTCCCGCGTCGACCGTGAGGTGCCACTTCATCCAAACGATCGTACCCGTCTTATGGATCAGGCGATTTTCGAGGTGCCCGTATTCACCTAACTCACCTGCGCGCTCCCGCGCTCGACGGGTGTTCTCGATATCGTCGGGATGGAGGAGAGAATAAACCGTGCGTCCGAGGATTTCGCCCGATTCGTAGCCGAGGACCTCCGACCAGCGCGGATTCACGTGCTCGATCTTCCCTCCGTCGCTGGTGACGACGAAGAGCTCGGAGGAAATGGAGAAAAAGCGTTCAAAGACGTTCATAGGGGCGGGCCCGGGGTACCCGAAAGCATCTTGGAATAACTCATTGATCTTAGCGGCTTCTCGCCGGGAAAAGCGTAGGTCAATTTTGCGAGGTTTTGACGGTCTGCATTCGTCAGGCGTTTGTCGGCTTATTTCGGCGGTCCCGCATAAACATCTCAGGAATCCGCCTCTGCGGCCGAAAAGTGAAGGTGGATAGGAGAGCTAAACGTGGCCTTTGATTACGACAAGATCAAACATAAGCGGGATAACGGCGAGAACTTTTGGACCGCCTACTCCGACCTTTTTACCGTGCTCAGCGCGGTTTTCCTCCTCCTCTACGTCGTCTCGAGCGTGCGTAGCGGGACGTTTGGAATTCAAAAAGAGGTCCAATATCAAGTACTCGCGAAAGAAGCGCAGGACTTGAAAAACCAGATTCGCATCTACAATGCGCTTCGCGACGAAACGGTCGAGCAATCGCCGGAAGACGAGCAGCAGCAGTACAAAATGCTGATGGATAAGCTCTCGCTCCTTCAGGACGAAGCCAAGGGCGAAAAGCAGGACTTGATCGAGAAGTCCCGCCAGCTCGCGCAAAAAGAAGGCGCGTTGAACAAGTATCAGCAAATGATCCGCAACATCGTGAACGTCAACATGCTTTCGAAGCGCCAAATCAAGCAGCGTGACTTCTTGATCGCCAAGAAGGATTTCGACATCACGGAGAAAGACGGCGAAATCCGCGGCCTGAATACGGATATCGAAAAGAAAGAACAAGTCATCGAGCAGAACAATCAGCAGATCGCGGCGATCCAGGACAAGCTGGCTGATCAGATCAAGCGCGTTCGCTCGGAAATGAAGAACTCGCGGCAGTCCAAGGAGACGATGAATCGAAAGATCGCGGCGCTCCAAAACCAGAGCCAGGCGCAGATCCAGGCAATCGAAGGCAAAAACGCTTCGATCGAACGTGACCTCCAAATGGCGAAGTCGAGTCTCTCTTTGACCCAGTCCCAACTGGCGAAGACGGAGACGAATCTTCAGAACGTGACTCAAAAGAGCGCCGCCGAAAAGCAATCGCTTTTAGGAAAGATCGCGGACGCTCAAGCAAAGGCCGACGCGGATCGGGCGAATCTCCAGGGTAAGCTCGCCGATATTCAAGGGAAGTCGGCGGCCGAGAAGCAGGCGCTCGTCGGTCAAATCGAAGCCGCGAAGGCAGGTTATCAGAAGCAGTTGGCGGACCTCCAGGCCGACGGCGAAGCCCAAATGGCATCTGAAAAGGCGGCCTTCGAGAAGGCATTGGCCGACTCTAAAGCGACCGGTGCGGCGAAGGCCGCGCGGGAAGCCGAGTTTCGGAAGAAGGCCGAAGGCGAAGCGGGCGCTCTCCGCGGCGCTCTCCAAGGCCTCGGCGGTAAAGTCGCGGAAGCCGAGAAGCAACTCGCCGACGCCAAGAGTCGCGAAGGTAAGATGTCGGCGGCGATCGGAAGCCTGAAGAAGGAAAACGAAGGCCTCGGCGTCGAACTCGGACGGGCCAAGGAAATCGCCGACGCGAAGAAGAAACTCGTGGCGACCATCAAGGAAAACTTCCGCAAGGCGGGAATCAAGGCCGATGTCGACGACAAGACGGGGGACGTGTTCCTCTCCTTCGGCGACGATTACTTCGAATCGGGTCGCGCCGACCTGAAGGAATCGATGCAGCGGCGCCTCGAGAAATTCATTCCCCAATATTCGAACTCGCTATTCAGCGACCCGAAGACCGCGGAAAATATCGCGAGCGTCGAAATCATCGGATTCGCGTCCTCGACCTATAAGGGACGTTACGTTAACCCGATGTCCCTCAAGCCCGAGGATAAGGAAGCCGTCGACTATAACCTGAAGCTCTCGTTCAGTCGCGCGAACTCGATCTTCAAGCATATTTTCGACCCGAACAAGCTTCAATACCAACACCAACGGGATTTGCTCCCGCTCGTGAAGGTCGTCGGTCGCGGATACTTGCCGGAAGGACGCTCGCCGGCCGAGCTTCCGAACGGCATGGCGGAAAAAGATTTCTGTAAGAAGTTCAACTGCGCTAAGGCGCAAAAAGTCATCATTAAGTTCAATCTCAAGGAATAGTGGAGGTAACCATGGATAGCAAAATCGGTTTAATCGAAGGTATCGTAACGAATTACGCGGGCGCCGTTAAAGTGATCCTGCTGCCCTCCCTGCTGATCTTCTTCGCCATCGGTGCGTCGCTCCGGATGCTCGTGTATTACACGGTGAAACGAAACGAATGGTTCGCGGTGGAGTTCGAGAAGCGGATGAAGAAATTCATCGAAGGAGACGTTCCGACCGATCGTCATTCCTTCTTCGTCACCGTGAAGCGCCTAATGGAAAAGACCTACTACGAACTTTTCGAAGTCCGCGCCATCATGCGCCGTCGGAAACTCGACTACGTCATGGCCCCGGGCGACCGTCTCTTCCTCATTCAAGCGGGTTCGGCGTTCCTCGTGAAGGATACCCTTCGCCAGATCCGGTTCCTCCGCTATGGTGCCGAGCGTCCTCGATTCGTAGAAATCTCGAAGACCGTCTTCCAGAACAACCCTTGCTTTAATCGCGTATTCGGAATTTTCCCGGCCGCGCCGGTGAACGACATGTTGAACGTTCTTCCCGGACTCTTCATCATCGGCGGGATCTTAGGAACCTTCATGGGGATCATGAAGGCGCTTCCCGAGCTGACCGGAATGGACCTTACGAATACGGAAGTGACGAAGGCGACGATGGACGGCTTCCTGACCCGCCTTTCGTTCTCGATGGCGACTTCGGTCGTCGGGATCTTCCTCTCCGTCTGCATGACGATGTTGAATACCTTTCTGAATCCGGAACGGATCTTCGTCGAAGTCGTGAATCGGTTTGAGTACTCGCTCGAGTTCCTCTGGCAGCGTTGCGACACGAACCTCGTCCCGGCGGATATTCCGAACTTCGATGAGAACCGCGACGCGATTGAAGCGCTGGCCGAATACTCGGTGGCCCAGGAAATCGCGAAGCACCACGAGAAGATCGATAAATTAAACGAAACCAAGCCGGTTTCGGACGCCGTCCACCAAACGGCCCAGACCATGATGTTAAATCGGATGGCCGCGAACGGCGTCACGCCGCCGCGGGCCCCTACCCCCACCCCTCCGCAGCGCGGCGACGGTGGAACGGGGAACACCGGGGGTGGCCAGGCCGCCTAATACGTTCGGGAGTACCAGTTAACGTTCAAGCGATTTGATTAGGGAGTTATGTCGGAGAAAGAATCTTCGAAGAGAATACGGTTAACGGTAGAAGGAGGTCCGACCCGGGAGTTTCCCGGAGATCGGACCTTCGTCATCGGCCGCTCTCAAAACGCCGACTTCAGTATTCCTCATCCGAATCTGAGTCGGGAGCACGTGCGCTTTAGCCTGAAAGACGGCGAAGTGTGGATGGAGGACCTCGGTTCCGCGAACGGCACGTTCGTCCAGGGTCAGCGCATCCCCGCGAAATCGTCGGTGAAGCTGAAGCCACACTACCGCGTACTGCTCGGCACGGGCAGCAACGTGGTGCTGTCGTTTGAGGTGGTCGAGGGTTACGAACCCCTACCGGTACCGGAACCGAAGGGCGACGTCGATCTTCCGACGGCTCGCGAACGCACGCTCGCCGCAATTACCCGCAACCAGAAGGCGCGCGACGGGCAAACCGGATTTAATTCGGGTATTTCCACGAAGATGTCGACTCTCGCGTCGACGTCTTCTTCGGCCGATTCGAGCATTCAGCTCGAAAAACCTCGGGAAAAAACCGGAAAAATGGAACTCGACTTTCCGCAGCAGCACTTCCCGCACGAGGTTAAAAAAGAGAAGATGGCGGAGCTCCGCATCCTCGAGGCGAAGAAGCAGCGGGTTCTCGAAGACATCCAGTACAAAGAACGCGAAGTCGACGATCTTCGGACGAAGATCCGGACGATGCGCGAGGAGTCCCTTAAGCTCAAGGATCAAACCGAAACGTTCAAACGTGACCTTGCCGAACAGTCCGCCGCTTACAAGCGCGAAATCGAGCCACTCGCGTCCCGCAAAGTCGATCTCGAAAAATGCGTCCAGGAGCTCGACGTCATTTACGAAGAAAAGATCGACTCTCTCGAAACCGGATTTCGCGACCTCAAGGCGACGCTTGAAGAGTCTCACGCCGTTCGGATGGCCCGCTCGGATAAGGATTTCAAGGAACGTACGCGCCGCCTCGACGAGGAGTACGCGAACAAGCTGAATAGCCTCGAGAGCGAGATTAACACCGTCCGCTCCGAGGGCGAGCGCCTTCGAGACCAGCTCATCAAGGAGAAGCGCGAGCTCGAGGAAAACCTCCGAAAGGTTCGCGCGGACGCCGAGAAGCTGGAAGCCGAGCGGAAGCTTGAGCAAGTCCGGATCGACACCGAGACCGCGAAGCTACAGGGGAACAAGCTCAAGCTCGAAAACGAGATCGAGGCGATTCGTCGCGAGCGCGAAAAAGTACATTCCGATACCCAACGGCTCATCGATCAGGCGAAACTCGCGCGCTCCGCGCGCGAAGAAGCCCGCTCGCAAGTCGAGGAAGCGAAGAAGGACCTCGACGTCCTTCGGTCCACGATCGCCGACGTGAAAAAGAGCGAAGCGAAGAATCTCGAACGGATCGACGAGCTTCGCTCGCATATCGGCTCGCTCGAGAAGAGCGCCGAAGGCATCCAAGGCCTGATCCGCAAGGCGGAAACCGAAGCTGAAAGCGTTCGCCGAAAAGCGAAGGAAGACGCGGAAGCGGTTCGCCGCGCGGCCCAGGAAGCCGCCGAAACCGAGCGCCAGTCGATCCGCCGGAACGCCGAAGCCCAGGCGATGGCCCAGATTCAAGCCGCGGAAGCGCAAGCGTTCGCCCGACTTCAGGGCGCCGAGGCCGAAGCGACCAGCCGCACCCAAGCGGCGGATAGCCTCATCGCCTCGAAGGCCCAGGCCGCCGATCACCACGCGACCCAACGGGTCCAGGTCGCCGAAACCCAGGCGATCCAAAGAATCCAGTCGGCCGAAGCCCAGGCGACGGCGCGGCTCGAAAAAGCGCAGGAAGATTCACGTACGATCCTCGATCGGGCCCAGGCCGAAGGGAACGCGTACTTCGAAACGAAAAAACGGGATGCCGACGAGATCTTTGAAACCGCGCAGGCGCGGGCGATCGACCTCGAAAGCGGCTCGAAGAATCACGCGGAGCGCGCGGTGGCGGAAGCCAACGCCGCCCTCGAAGGAAAACGTAAGCTGCTCGAGGCGGAACTTCAGGACCTTCGCCGACGCACGGATCAGGAAATCCGTCAGGTCCGCGCGAACGCGCTCTCCGATATCGAGGCCGCAAAGGATCGGGAGGCAAAGGAGCTGACCGCGCGTCTCAAGAGCCGGGTCAAATCGATCGGCGATCAAATTGACCGCGTCGTCGGTTCGAAGCTTTCCGCCCAGTTCGGCGTGAACATGGACCCCGTATCCCTGAAGGCGTTCTCGAACGAAATTCACCAGATCGTCGAGACCGTGATCGGTCCGACGAAGGGCGGTCCCGTGACGAGCACCTCTTCCGGCGAAAAAACGCTGAGCACGATCATGCCGGTCGACAACTTCGCCCAGGAACGCGCGGTGAAATACTGGAAGAAAGTCGGCGTCGCCGCCTCGATCGTGTTCGCGCTCATCGTCGGGAAGATCGCCGCTCCGGACGCTTACTCCTGGGTTGGAAAAAAGGTCGGCATGGCGCTCGAAGTGAGGGACAATACGGACGCCGTGGTGAAGCGGATGCTCCGCGAGCGCCAGCTTTCGATGACGTTCGTGACCGAGCAGGATCAGCGCATCCGCGATTCCTACACTGATAATATCCTCTATACGGAAGCCTTCATCGAGATGAAGGAAGACTTCGAGACCCAGAAGATGTGGACGCTCGGCTTGAATAAATATTTCCAGAC
>JAYVXM010000014.1:0-2810 GCA_043785205.1 Bdellovibrionales bacterium | reverse complement strand
CCGGTCGAGCTGCGCCGCCCGGGCGAGCCGTATTTCACGTATCATATCTGCGACGCGCTTCTTCACCCCCGGTGATTCTTCCCCGTTTCGGTCGAGTTGGGTCACGAAAACGGAAGATCCACCGTCGAATCCTCGCCTGATTTCTGCGACGCGCGAATTCTAAGGATGCGGGAGTTTTCCACTCGGAAATGGCCGCAAAAACTGAATCAAATCAAGATCTAAGACTTTATAATAACGCTATAAGTAGTGGGTCGATGAATGGTCGACCACAATATCTAGTGGTGTCCTTTGACAAGAGCGCCGCTTAAGCCCCAACCTAGTTGAACAGAGCAGTTGGCTGAAAATCGAGGTTTAGAGAGTGGGGAGCCGGGGGGCTTCCCAGAGTAGAATGACCAAGATTTGCCTCCGCCGACGGTTCTGGGTTTAGACAGTGGATCTCTTCTGAAGACTTTCCCGGAAACGGGAACCTTAGAGAATCGGACCGGGGAAACCTGGAGGTTCGCAGAATAGGCGAGGGGTGTGGGAGCCCGGAGCCTAGGGGACGTCTGTCGGTTGCGTTGTCGACTCTAATTCGAGCATTAAGGGGAAGCTGAAAATCATGGAAAAGATCACCGAGCCGTCTTCGTCGTTCAAGTCCGGGAAGAACGGAAAATCCAAGGAGAGCGTAAAAAACGGAGTCCGCCTGAAGACCCGGTCGGTCGCCGAGACGATGTCCGAAAATCGCGTCGCGCGCGGGGCGAAGGCTCCGATCCGCATGGATCGATTCTTCACCCAGGCCGGAACCGACGTGCTCGCGGGCCTCGATTACGCGAAGGCGACGTCGAAGATCAAGGACACCGAAGGGAAGACGGTCTTCGAGATGAAAGACGTGGAAGTTCCCGCCGGCTGGTCCCAGCTCGCGGTCGATATTCTCGTCTCGAAATATTTCCGCAAGGCCGGCGTTCCCGGGAGCGGGCACGAAGTCTCGGTGAAGCAGGTCATCCGTCGTATCGTGCGCACGATCCGGAAGTACGGGGAAGCGAACGGCTATTTCGACGCCACGAACGCCCAGACCTTCGAGGACGAACTTTCGTTTCTTCTCGCCACCCAGCGCGGCGCTTTCAACTCGCCGGTCTGGTTCAATCTCGGTCTCTACCACGAATACGGGATCGAAGGATCGGGCGGAAACTTCTACTGGGACACCGAAGCCGGGCGGATTCGCGAGACGAAAACCGCGTACGCGAGCCCGCAGTGTTCCGCGTGCTTCATCCAGGCCGTCGAAGACGATCTGATGGCGCTCTTCACCTTGATGAAGAACGAAGCTCGGCTCTTCAAATACGGATCGGGTACCGGGACGAATTTTTCGAAAATTCGCGGCAGCCAGGAAAAACTCGCGGGCGGGGGCTCGAGCTCGGGCCTGATGAGCTTTCTCGAAGTCCTCGATCGCGGCGCGGGCGCCACGAAATCGGGCGGGACCACCCGCCGGGCGGCGAAGATGGTTTGCCTCGACATGGATCACCCGGAGATCCTCGAGTTCATTACGTGGAAGCAGCGGGAAGAGCGGAAAGTCGCGGCTTTGATCGCGGCCGGCTACTCCTCGGACTTCAACGGCGACGCCTACCGAACGGTCGCCGGCCAAAACTCGAACAACTCGGTTCGCGTCTCCGACACTTTCATGCGGGCCGTGGAAAAGGGCGAGAAGTGGAACACGATCGCGCGGACCACCGGCGAAGTCGTGAACACTTACGAAGCGAAAGAACTCTGGGACAAGGTCGCGGAAGCCGCCTGGTCCTGCGCGGATCCGGGGCTTCAGTACGACACGACCATCAACGACTGGCATACGTCCGCGAACACCGACCGGATCAACGCCTCGAATCCGTGCTCGGAGTACATGTTCCTCGACAACACCGCGTGCAATCTCTCTTCACTGAACCTCGTAAAGTTTCTCCGCGAAGACGGGTCGTTCGATAGCGAGGGCTATACGAAAGCCTGCCGCGTCTTCATCGTCGCCCAAGAAATCCTGGTCGATCTCTCGTCCTATCCGACGGAAGAGATCGCCCAGAACTCGCACGACTATCGTCCCCTCGGGCTCGGTTACGCGAATCTCGGGACGCTCCTCATGCTGAAGGGGATTCCTTACGACTCCGACCAGGGTCGCGCCTGGGCCGGGGCGCTCACGGCGCTCATGTGCGGAACCGCTTACGCGGTCTCGGCGGAAGAGGCCGGTTCGATCGGCGCTTTTCCGGGCTTCGCGAAGAATCGCGAGCCGATGTTGAAGGTCATCCGTAAACACCGCGACGCCGCCCAGGCGCTCGACGGTCGCGCGGTTCCGGCGGATCTCGTCGCGGCGGCGCGGGAGAGTTGGAATCAGGCGCTCGCCCTCGGCGAGAAGAACGGCTATCGGAACGCGCAAGTCACGGTCCTCGCGCCGACCGGCACGATCGGTCTCCTCATGGATTGCGATACGACGGGCGTCGAGCCCGACTTCGCGCTCGTGAAATTCAAGAAGCTGGCCGGCGGCGGGTACTTCAAGATCGTCAACCAGTCGGTCCCGCCCGCGCTGGAAAACCTCGGTTACGGCGCGGACCAGATCGAAGATATTCTTCGGCACGTCCTCGGGACGCTCTGTTTCGAGGGAATGCCTCACTTGAATACGGAGTGGCTCCGCGCGAAGGGATTTACCGACGCCGATATCGCGAAGGTCGAGAAGGCCCTGCCCGGAACGTTCGAGATCGCGAACGCCTTCGGGGCCTACGCGCTCGGCGACGAGTTACTGAAGCGGCTGGGCGTTCCCGAGTCCGAGTCGAAGAAGCCGACGTTCAATTACCTGA
>JAYVXM010000013.1:0-2823 GCA_043785205.1 Bdellovibrionales bacterium | reverse complement strand
TCGTTCGTGCCGAAGGAGAAGAATTCGGCGTACTTCGCGATTTCACCCGCGGTCAGCGCCGCACGCGGAAGTTCGATCATCGTGCCGATGAGGTACGGGATCGTCACTCCTTTTTCGGCGAAGATGGTCTTCGCCTCTTCTTCACAATAATCGCGGACGAATTTCAGCTCGCGCCAATCCCCGACGAGCGGAATCATGATTTCCGGCGTGATCGTGAATTTCTCTTCCTGGACCAGCTCGCACGCGGCTTCGAGGATCGCGCGGATCTGGGTCAGGTAAATCTCCGGATAACTGATTCCGAGGCGGCAGCCGCGATGTCCGAGCATCGGGTTGAATTCGTGGAGGGTTTCCTGTTTGCGCTTCAGGCGCTCGAACGAAACGTCGATCTTTTTCGCGAGGGCGTGAAGTTCGGCGTCGGAATGCGGAATGAATTCGTGAAGCGGAGGGTCGAGGAGACGGATGGTGACGGGTAGCCCCTTCATTTCCCGGAAGATTCCTTTGAAATCCGATTTCTGCATCGGAAGGATTTTTTCAAGCGCGCGATTCCGGGCATCGAGCGTGTCGGCGAGAATCATTTCGCGGACGGCGTCGACTCGATCGGCCTCGAAGAACATGTGCTCGGTTCGGCAGAGTCCGATGCCCTCGGCGCCGAACCCGCGCGCGACCTTCGCGTCCTGGGGCGTATCGGCGTTGGTGCGTACGCCTAGCGTCCGCGCGGAATCGACCCAGCCCATGAGGATCTTAAAGTTTTCGTCGAGCGATGGCAGGATCGTAGGAACCCTCCCTTTGATCACTTCTCCGGTCGTGCCCTCGAGCGTGATCCATTCGCCTTCGAGGATGGTCGCGCTGGCGGTCTGGAGTTTCTTCGCCTCGTAGGAAATCTTGATCGAGGAACACCCGGCGACGCAACATTTTCCCATTCCGCGCGCGACGACGGCCGCGTGGGATGTCATTCCACCTCGGGCGGTGAGGATCCCTTCCGCGACCGACATGCCGTGAATGTCTTCCGGCGACGTTTCGATGCGGACGAGGATGACTTTTCGTCCGAGTTCCTTCACCCACTTTTCCGCGGTGTCGGGATCGAAAACCACCTGGCCGGAGGCGGCGCCGGGCGAGGCCGGAAGTCCTTTCGCGACGACCTCCTTGCGCGCCTTTGGATCGAGGCGTGGATGGAGGAGCTGATCGAGCTGTTCGGGCTGGACCCGCAAGATCGCTTCTTCCTTCGAGATGAGCTTCTCGGCGACCATGTCGACGGCGACCTTCACGGCGGCGGCCGCCGTCCGCTTTGCGTTCCGTGTTTGGAGCATATAGAGTTTCGACTTTTCGATCGTGAACTCGATGTCCTGCATGTCGCGATAATGTTTTTCAAGCTCTGCGTAGACCTTCACGAGTTCGCCGTAGGCTTTCGGCATGACCGTTTCGAGGGTGACCGCGGTCTTCGTTTCGCCGGTCCGCGAGGACTCATTGATCGGTTGGGGCGTGCGGATCCCCGCCACGACGTCTTCGCCCTGGGCGTTCACGAGGAATTCTCCGAAGAATTTCCGTTCGCCCGTGGAAGGATCGCGCGTGAACGCGACGCCCGTCGCGCAGTCGTCGCCGAGGTTTCCGAAGACCATCGCCTGGACGGTCACGGCCGTTCCCCAGGCTTCCGGAATGTCGTTCAGCTTCCGGTACGTATTCGCGCGCGGATTCATCCAGGACGAGAACACGGCGCCGATCGCTCCGCGAAGTTGATCCCACGGATCTTCCGGGAACTTCTGGCCGGCGGACTTCACGATCTGCTTATATTTCGTGACGAGGTTCCGGAGATCCTGCGAGGAAAGTTCCGTATCGTGCTCGACGCCGCGTTCGTGCTTGAGGTCTTCGAGCGCGATTTCGAACTGGTTCGAATGCACGTTTAGGACGACGTCCGCGTACATCGCGATGAACCGGCGGTAGGAATCGTAGCTGAAGCGTTCGTCGCCGGAGTTGGCGATCAGTCCGAGAACGGTTTGGTCGTTCAGCCCGAGATTCAGGATCGTATCCATCATCCCGGGCATGGAAGCCCGGGCTCCCGAGCGGACCGAGACGAGCAGCGGGTCTTCGGGGTCGCCGAATTTCTTGCCGATCTGTCTTTCCAGCTTCGCGACCGCCGCGCGCATTTCCGGGTCGAACGTCGCGGGATATCGGTATTCCCCGGCCCGTCGCTCGGCGGCGGTGCCGCTATAGAAATGAGTGCAAACTTCGGTCGTAATCGTGAACCCCGGAGGGACGGGCAGACCGAGCTTCGTCATGCCATGAAGGTTCGCGCCCTTACCGCCGAGGAGCTCCTTCATCGTCTCGCCACCGTCGGCTTTTCCGTCACCGAAGGAATAGACGTATTTAACCGCCGCGCGAAGGGTGGCTTTGGTCCCGACCCTTTTCGCGCTCGCGGAAGCGAGACGTTTCGTTCCTACTTTTAAAACGCCCTTTTTCGGAGTCGCCCGCTTCGACGAGGCTTTCTTGGCGAAGGCCCCGGCGGGTCGACTACCAATTTTCAATTTGGTCACGGATGACATCGATCAGTTTCTCCGCCGGAATCCGGGTTTGTTCCATAGAATCGCGGTGACGGAGGGTCACCGTATGTTTTTCGATCGTATCGAAGTCGACGGTGACTCCGAACGGAGTTCCGATCTCGTCCTGGCGCCGATAGCGCTTGCCGATCGAGCCCGCCTCGTCGGTCGTACAGCGAAAATGCTTCTTCACGTCCTGGTGAAGTTTCTCGGCGTACTCCGACATTCCGCCCTTTTTCATGAGCGGGAAGATCGCGAGTTTGTACGGCGCGAGCGCCGGGTGCATCTGAAG
>JAYVXM010000012.1:0-2827 GCA_043785205.1 Bdellovibrionales bacterium | reverse complement strand
CCCCGAGAATCAGGTACGGCAACGGTGAAAAGAGGGCGAAAAACCCGCTCAGAAAAAGCGCCGCGCTGACGAAAAACGGCGCGATCCGATTCCAGAGGAGCAGAACTTTTCCGATCGGGGTCGCGTCGCGCAAACGGGCGCGGCGCGTGGGCCCCGCGGGCGTCGGATCGATGGGACTCGGATCGGACGCGGGCGTCGGGGCCTCGCTCACGATCGATTATTCTCCGGCGTCGGCGCCCATTTCGTCGGACGAATCTTCGTACGAACGACGGCGCGCTTCGCGTTCTTCACGACGCGCTTCGCGTTCTTCTTCGCGCTTCTTGGCTTGCGCCTTGATTTCTTCACGGCGCTTCATGAACGCGTCTTTTTCGAATTCCTTCGCGAGGTTCACGGAGAGGAAGCGCATGACGAAATCGTTCATGCGGAGGTTCCGCTCGATTTCGGCGACGATGTTCCCTTCGCCCGTGTAGACGAGGTACGTGTAGTGGCCGCGAGTTTCTTTCTCGATCTTATAGGCGAGGCGTTTCGTGCCCCAGTCTTCCTGAAGGACGAGTTCGCCCTTGAACGAAGGAATGATCGAGATGAGTCGATCGGTCAGCGCGCGGAGCGCGTCGTCGGCCATTTCGGCGCGAGTGATGAAAGTCGTTTCGTATCCGGCGAGTTTCCCCGCGACTGCTTTGGCCATTCTCTAAGTCTTCCTTCTGGTTCTATCGATTCCGGAAATTCGGGAATCGGAGCCCGATCTCTAATGGATCGAGCAAGGGTTACGTGTCGCACGGATGTAACAGACCGGGTTAGCCCGATCAATAGACAGATCACGCGGGAGGACTAAAGAAATCGAGGCGCGGCGCGTCAGTAGTCGGACTTGCCGATGATTGGGCCTTCGGAGGTCCGGGCGGCCTCCGCGGCGGCCGTTTCGATCCGCTTCGCCCCGAACCACGCGACGACGAAGATCGAGAGCTCGAAGAGGACGACGAGCGGACCCATGAGAATCAGCATCGAAACGGCGTCCGGCGGCGCGAACATCGCCGAAACGATCGTAATCCCGATGATCGCGTTTCGGCGCTGGGCCCGGAGGGTTTTCGCGTCGACGATCCCGAGGGCCCCGAGAAGGCTGATGAAGACCGGCAGTTCGAAGCCGAGGCCGAAGAGCATCATGAGTTTCAGACACGTCGAATAATAGGAATCGATCGTCAGCATCGGCATGTCGGTCGCGACGCCATACTGGATGAAATACTTAAACCCGATCGGGAAGAGGACGTAATAGGCGAAGAGGCCGCCCCCGACGAAGAAAAAGGTCGCCGCGCCGACGAACGGGAGGACGAGCTTTCTTTCCTTACTTTTCAAGCCGGGCGCGATGAAACCCCAGACTTCGTAAAAAAAGTAGGGCGAAAGCGCGAAGATAGAAAGGTAACCCGCGATCTTCAGATGGGTCATGAAGTTTTCGAAAAGATTCGTGAAATAGAGGAATCGTTTATCTTCCGGGAGCGCACGGAAAAGCGGGGCCCGCATCCATTCCATGACCGGGTTTGAAACGAGATACCCGCCGACGAAACCCGCCATGAAGACGTAGAGCATCCGCATCGCACGGATGCGAAGCTCGCTAATATGATCAAACAGCGCCATGCGCTTTTCAGATTCGTCTTGTGCCATCCGGAACTCGATTTCATAGTAGATGATAATCCACCTGAAATAAAGGAAACCGCATGGCAGACACCCCTTCGAACACTCCCCCCGAAAATTCCGCAAACTCCGGCGAATCGCCGAAATCTTCCCGCGGACTTCTATACGGAATCGGCGCGATCGTCGTGATCGGCCTCGGCGTGAGCGTGTACGCGTTGAAAAAACCGGCCGACGCTCCCGTGGCTCCGGCCCCGGTCGAGACGGCAGCGGCCACTCCGGTCGGCTCCGTCGCTCCGCAAGCCACCCCCGGAGCGACCGCCGCGTCGACGGGTCAGCCCGACCTGACCGTCGACGACTCCGGTCTGTCGAAGGCCATCGTCACGATGGAAACCACGAAGGGGACGATCAAGTTCCGTTTCTACACGAAGGACGCGCCGAATACGGTCGCCCGATTCGTTCAGCTCATTCAGTCTAATTTTTACAACGGACTCACCTTCCACCGGTACGTCGAGGGCTTCGTCATTCAGGGCGGCGATCCGAACGGGACCGGAATGGGCGGCAGCGGTCAAAAGCTGAAGGCCGAATTCAATGGCCGCAAGCACGTCCTCGGCACCGTCGCGATGGCGCGGTCCCAGGATCCGGACTCGGCGGACTCCCAATTCTACATCGTCCTCGCGCCGGCGCCGCACCTCGACGGTCAGTATACGGCCTTCGGGCAAGTTTCCGAGGGCCTCGACGTCGTGCAGGCGCTTCGGGTCGGGGATAAGATGACGAAGGTTACGGTTCAGTAATCGAGAGCGGAAGAACGAATAAGTTCGCGCTGAAAATTCGCGAGCCGATGAACGGAGTTTCTCGTTTGAACTTTGCTCGCATTGGCGAAGGGTTTCGAAACGTGCTTTGGCAACAAATCCTTGGTCATGCGTACTTCGGGCGCCAACGTAGATTATCGCTTTAGGCGAGTTCTTTGAACTGTCGATAAAACGTCGCAATCGTGGCAAAGCAAAACGCGTTCACGACGTGCCAGACGGCGTGGCCCTGAATAAAATGATTCGAGGGAACACACCAAATGTTTCCGGTGTCGATCCACCAAGCGGTATACGCGAGAGTGAAGATTCCAAGCGTCTTCCAGAACGAACTATAGTCAGCCGTTACCCAAGTTTTCCGGGATTTTATGAAGAGAAGAAGTTCAAGTCCGATTGAAACG
>JAYVXM010000011.1:0-9256 GCA_043785205.1 Bdellovibrionales bacterium | reverse complement strand
CTCGAAAAGCTTCCGAACGCGGGTGGGGATGTTTCCGCGGACCGAGACGAACTCGACCCTTTCCAGCGACGTCGGCAGGTAATTCCTCAAGAACCCTTCGAGGTTCCGTGCGCGCCGAGGGGAAGAGGAGAATACGCGAAGCTTCCGCTCGCGTCCGACCCGCGGCCAAGCGGTCTTCTTGAGCAAGAGGACGTCGCGGGCGTCCGCGCGCGGGAGGGTCGCGAAAATTTCGGTGTCCGCACGTTCCGCCACCGGGAGATCTTTCCACGAGTGAACGACGAGATCCGTCTCGGCGTTCGTGAGATCGGAAATGAAATCCTCGGTGAAGACGCCTTTTTCCGGCATCTTCCAAAGCGGATCGGACTGATTCACGTCGCCGAGCGATTCACGAAAACGGAATTCGGTTTCGAGACCGGGGTGGGCCGCGCGGAGTGCGGAGCCGACCAGGTAGGCCTGGATTCGCGCCAGATCGCTCTGGCGCGAAGAGATCCTCAGCCGCATAGATCGTCCCAGCCGAACGGGCGGATCTCCTGATGATTTCCGCGGGAGCGACTGATTTCGCCGATCTCTTCGCGCGCCCGAACGACGCGCTCTCGGATCGTCTCGAGATTCGTTTCCATACTGGAGAAGAAGTCCCCGAGGCGCACGGTTTCGAGCTCGGCGAAAAAATCGGGGAGCGGGTCGGACTCGGCTTCGCCGCGAAGGTCGACGAGCATTTCGAAGCGGTGGCCGTGACCATCGATCCACTCCGCGATTTCGTCCGACGGCATCGGCGCCGCGATCACGAGCGCGTTTCGGCCGTCACGGTCGATTTCCGGCACCGGAATCTCGAGGGGGGCGAAGAGCGCGTCGGGGAACTTCCGGGAAAGCTCGGTGCGCTTCTCCGCGTTCCGACAGAAAACCTCGACGCTCCGGAAACTTCGAAGCCACGGTAGGATCTCCTCCGCGAGCTGACCCGAGCCGAGGACGTGGATCCTTTCGGAGTTTTTCAACACTTTCCGAGTGAGGCTTCCGTAAGACTGACTCCCGAGATTCGTGAGGTGGGTTCGGCGGATGAGTTTCGCATCGGTGAGAACGGAGTGGAAAATTTCCCGGAGCGCGCCGAGATCCTTCCGCGCGGCGAGCCGGATCGCGAGCTCGCGGAACTGGCCCATGACTTCGGTTTCGCCCGCGAGCGGCGAGTGGAGTCCGCAAACGACCTCGAGCAAAAATCCGTACGCATCCACCCCCGAATAGGTCTCCACGGGTCCGCCGAGGGACTCGAGATCAACGTCGGCGAGAGCGCCCGGCGAAACTCCGATCCAGATGGAACGGAGGCACGTCCGCCACGAAACCCAGCCTTCGCTTTCGCCGAGTACCCGCGGAACGCGTAAAAAAGCGGAGGGTTCCGCCTTGCGGGATCCGGGAACGTGGATGACCGCGAACGATTCGAGCATTCTTTTATTTTACGTCCACGCGCGTTCGAAATGTCACGGAAGTGTCATGGGCGCGAAACTCCTAAGTCCCCGAAAAGAGGCTTGGAAATCGCCGATTCGCCGGAGTATAGCCGATAATCAATGTCGGACTTCTCTAGGTCGGTTTTCACCCCCCTCCTTCTCCTTTTATTCGGCCTCACGACGGCCGCGCTCGCGGGAGACGCCACGATCGTGACGCTCGATCCGGTCGTTTCCGAAGGGACGGCGGCCGAAGCCCTGAAATTCGATCCGGTCGTCCCGGCCTACACCGCGAAAACGAAGGGCCGGGTTTCGACGGGGAACGTCGCGAAGGAGATATCGAACGATCTTCCCTTCCACGCGAATTCGAATCTGAAACCCGGAAACGAAGTCGGATTCATCGGCATCGGGAAGGGCGCCGAGGAAACCGACGTGAATCTTCTCGGAATTCCGATTAATCGCCCCCAGGGCGGCGGAGCCGATCTCGCGACGTTTCCGCAGTATTTTTGGAGCGGCTATTCCTACCAGATCGGCCCGAGCCTCGGCGCGTTCGATCCGCGCGGCGTCGGCGGGTCCCTCACGCTCCGTCTTTGGACCCAGGAGAATCTCGGGACCGAATCGAGTCGCGCGACCGCGTTCCACTCGAC
Organism: Bdellovibrionales bacterium; assembly: GCA_043785205.1. Classification (GTDB taxonomy): domain Bacteria; phylum Bdellovibrionota; class UBA1018; order UBA1018; family UBA1018; genus JACMQW01. Next base: position 7,176 of record JAYVXM010000011.1, on the reverse strand, counting down.
CCGGCACATCCAGCAGTTTTCGTACGCCCGCTCGGACCGGCGCTACGCGATTCTCGCCGGAATGACGAGCGACTCCGTCGTCGGTCCCGGTCTTTCCTTCAGCGCGATCCCGATCGAAACCGGCGACCTGAAAGTCACGACCCATCTTCTCTATAGCGACACGAACGCGAAGAACTTCGTCTCCGAGCGATCGGGCTCGACGACCGGCGATCAGCATACTTACCGGCTCATCCCCGTCGTCCAGATCGACCGGAAGCTCGAAACGTCCCTCCTGAAAACGAGCTTTTTTTACGATTACTCGTACATCGACTACGAAGACTCGGTCGACCCGACCGCGAAGCAGATCAAGAAGATCAATCAGTTCGGAAACGAGTCCGCCTGGATTTCCGGTTCGACGCGGGTCGGATTCGGCGCGCGAAGCGTGAAGTATGATCGGACGTCGCAAACCTCGTTCGGTGAATTTCCTTCCGAACAAGTCTTGAACCTCCAGGCCTCCCATGGCTTTCGGTTCGCGCCGTCGGAACGTTCGAGCGTCCTCGTCGAACCGATGCTCGGCGGGTACGCGGTCACCCGGAAGGGTTTTTACCCGACGGGCTCGCTCGGCGTGCGCCACGAGAACACGCTCGCCGATGGCGGAAAATGCGGCGAATTCGTGCGCGCCGGTTTCACGAAGCGCTTTCCGTCGCTCCTCGACCGCTATTACGAATTCTCGCAGTCGGTCGGGCCGACGACCACGCTCCGGGCCTTTCCGAACCCGGATCTTCAGCCTGAAAACGTGCGCTCCGTCGAACTCGGCGGCGATTTCGCGCGCGGGGCCTACAAGAATCAGCTGACCTTCTTCGTCCGTGACTATAAGCACGCGCGGTATACCCGGACCTTCGTCGTCCAGCCGTTCCCGACGATCATCGGTTTCCAGATGACGAACGCGGGCGACGCGTGGGTCGCGGGGGCGACCCAGTCCCAGGATTGGAAAGCGTCCTCGATGGTCGACCTCGGAACTCGCCTCACCTATCAGCGTTCCCGAATCGAGGATTTGAAGGCGAGCTTCCCGTACTCGCCGGTGTGGGTAGGCATTCTGAAGGCCGATCTCCACGATCCCGATCGTCGGTACGGACTCGAGATCGTGAACAAGGCGGCCACCGACTTCGTCGCTTACAGCGAAACCGAGGGGAATCCCCAGCGACTGCCGGGATACTACTACCTCGATCTCTTCGCGCGGGCGGAAGTGCGCGCGGGGATCGACGTCGTCCTCGGGGTCGAGAACGTTTTCGATCGCCCGATCCAATACCGGATCACCGATCCGGACGAGGGTCGGATTTGGTCGATCGCGGCGAACGCGGTGTTTTGAGCGCACCCCGCGGACTTGCCGCTCTCTACCAAGAGGCCCATTCGAGGATAAGCGAACTTGAATCGGAAGTTCCGAAGCCGATCAGATTACGGGTCCCGGTGATCGGCCCGAGGTCGAGATACTGACGCGCTGTCCCCTTATCAACAAAGGGGCGGCGCGTATCTCAGAGCGCCGGCGGCGACCCGGGCGGATTTTTCACCTCCGGGTGCCAAACCGGCAGCGTGTACGTGAGAACGAGATAGCCGGCGAGCGCGTGGTCCGTCGTGTGGTCGACGTAAAGCGCCGGATTGAACTGAAACCGCTCATTCAGCGTGTAGGTGAATCCGATCGTCGTGAAGTTGTTTGCCCCGCTCTGAAAGTCGACTTGCGCCCGCCAATGCGGATCGAAGTCGTAGGCGTATCCGAGAATCACCTCGATTTCGTCGTTCGCCCGCACCACCCCGGCCATCCCCTTTGAGTGTTCCGTGTAGTAGCCCGATTCGAGATAGGGCTGCATCGGCCCGCCACGCGTCGAAAGGTTGATGAAACCAGTGCTCAAGAGAAAAGGTTCCTTTCGGAGAATTCCGAATTCGGTCGCAAAAATAAACTCGCCGGGTTTAAAGCCCCGAAAAACGGCCGCCTCCGCCCATGGCGTAATTCCAAGTTCGGCCTGGAGCTCTTGGGAGTTTCCGATCACCGAGTCCTGGGCCTGATAGCTGAGCGAAAGATCGGCGGGTTTTTGGAGATCCGGCGTGACGATTTGGCTCAGACCCTTCGTCGTCGCAAAAGCCGGAAGCGGAAAGAGAAGGAGCACCCAATATCGGCGAAGGAAGGTCATGGCGGGAAGATACTCGGAATCCCTGAAAACACGATGACTACGCGCCGCATTAACTCCCGTTTTCCCTTGCCGTTCCACGTCAGATTTCCTAGAACATCCGAACAACTACACACACCCCGAAGACTCGTGGTGCCCTAGGCTGAAGACCTCCTCCCGGAGGGACGAACCGAAAGGTTAATTGGGGTGGAGGAAAAACCGCGGCGAAGTCGAAGTCTGAAAGATCCAAGCTCGTTCCGAGCCGACCCTCTCCCCTTCTATCTCCCGCATTTGAACTAGGAGTATTTTCGAAATGCCTCAGATTACGATGAAAGAACTGCTCGAAGCCGGCGTCCATTTCGGTCACCAGACCCGCCGCTGGAATCCGAAAATGAAGCCGTACGTGTTCGGCGCTCGGAACGGAATTTACATCATCGACCTCCAGAAGACGGTCGACCTCACCCGCAAGGCCTGCGACTTCACCGTGAAGATCGCGTCCGAAGGTAAGAAAGTGCTCTTCGTCGGCACGAAGAAACAAGCGAAGGACGTCGTCCAAGAAGAAGCCATGCGCTCCGGGATGCACTTCGTTACGCACCGCTGGCTTGGCGGAATGCTCACGAACTACCAAACCGTGAAGGCCTCGATCGACCGCCTGAAGAAATTCGAAAACCTCAAGGCGTCCGATCAATGGAAAGAAACGCCGAAGAAGGAACAAGCCAAGATCGATCGCGAGCTCACGAAGCTCAAGCAATCGCTCGGCGGCATCGAAGACATGAAGAAACTTCCGGGCGCGATCTTCGTGATCGACACCGAGAAGGAACACATCGCGGTCAAGGAAGCGGCCAAGCTCGGCATTCCGACGATCGCCGTGGTCGACACGAACTGCGATCCGACGGGCGTCACGCACGTCATTCCGGGGAACGACGACGCGATTCGCTCCGTCCGTCTTTTCTCGAAGCTGATCGCCGATAGCTGCATCGAAGGCGGAAAGATCTTCCAAGAGAAGCTTCGCGCCCAAGACAAGCCGATGACCGACGAAGAGATGGAAACCGAGAAGAAGGTTTCCAAGTTCGAAGGCGACATCGACCTTCGCGGACCGGATGAAGCCGACCTCGAAGCGGCCGTGAACGGACCAGTCGACGCTCCCGTCGACGGCACCGAAGCGGAACCAGCGAAGACCTAAGTTCGACTCCGAATCTCACTTGCCGACCGAGGGATCCGCGCCCAGCGCGGTACCCTCGGTCCTAACCTAAAGGAACCCCCATGGAAATCACCGCATCCGCCGTGAAAGACCTCCGCGAGAAAACCGGCGCGGGGATGATGGATTGCAAAAAAGCCCTCGCCGAAACCCAGGGCGATCTCGACAAGGCGATCGAGTTCCTTCGTAAGAAGGGCATGGCCTCCGCCGCGAAGAAAGCCGGTCGCGCCACCAAAGAAGGCACGATCCACTCGCTGACCAGCGCCGATGGAAAAGCGTCCGTCCTCGTCGAAATCAACTGCGAAACCGACTTCGTCGCGAAGACCGAGCAGTTCAAGAAATTCGTGAACGACGTCGCCACGCACGTCGCGGTCGCGAACCCCTCGGATCCGGCGGCGCTCCTCGCGCAAAAATTCTTCGCGGACTCCAAGATGACCGTCGAAGAGAAGCTTCGCGAAGCGATCGCCACCCTCGGCGAGAACATGATCATCTCGCGGTTCGTGCGCTATCCGACTTCGGCCACGACCGAATCGACGAGCTACATCCACGCCGGCGGAAAAGTCGGCGTGCTCGTCGAATTCGCCACGACGAAGGGCAAAGACGCCGCGTTTCAGGAATACGCGCGGAACGTCGCGATGCACGTCGCGGCCGTCATGCCTCAGTACGTGAATCCGTCGGAAGTTCCGGCCGAGATCGTCGCGAAGGAGAAGGAAATCGCGGTCGCCCAAATGGCGGCTTCCGGCAAGCCAGCGAACGTCCTCGAAAAGATCGCCGAAGGGAAGATCAACAAGTACTACGAAGATACTTGTCTCCTGAAGCAGTCCTACGTGAAGGATCCGGGCAAGAAGATCGAAGCCTACACGGCCGAAGTCTCGAAGGCCCTCGGCGCTCCGATCACGATCAATCGCTTCACCCGTTTCGTCCTTGGCGAAACGGCGAAGGCGGAATCCGAAGCGAATTAGTTTGAGTTTGGGGGGCTCGAAAGAGCTCCCCTTTTTTTGACCTGCTTTTCGACTCATTAAGGAAATTCATGACCGCCGCCCCCGCGTCGAACTCGACTAAAAAGCGAAATGAGCCTTACAAGCGCGTGCTCCTGAAACTTTCCGGCGAGGCGCTCGCCGGCGAAAATGGATTCGGCATCGATACCGACATCCTAAATTCCATCGCCGACGAGCTGAAGACGATCCGCGAAAGCGGCGTCGAGATCGCCATCGTCATCGGCGGCGGAAACATCTTCCGCGGAATCAAGGGCGCGACGAGCGGTATGGATCGCGCGAGCGCCGACTATATGGGAATGCTCGCGACCGTGCTGAACGCCCTCGCGCTTCAGGACGCCCTCGAGCGGAAGGAAGTCTTCACCCGCGTACAGAGCGCGATCGGAATGCAGGAGCTCGCCGAGCCGTACATCCGCCGCCGCGCGATCCGCCACCTCGAAAAGGGCCGGATCGTGATCTTCGGCGCCGGCACCGGAAATCCGTACTTCACGACCGACACGACCGCCGCGCTTCGCGCGATGGAAGTCGGCTGCGAAGTCGTGCTGAAGGCGACGAAGGTCGACTACGTCTACGACTCCGATCCGATGAAGAACAAGGATGCGAAACCGTTCACGAACCTCACCTACCTCGACGTGCTGTCGAAGGGCCTCAAGGTCATGGACTCGACGGCGATCTCGCTCTGCATGGATAATCAGCTCCCGATCGTGGTGTTCAACCTCCACGAAAAAGGCGCGCTAACCCGCGTGGTGAACGGCGAATCCGTCGGCACGCTCGTCCGGAATTAACCGTCCCACCAACGAAAGGAAACCCCATGTCGAAAGTCATCCTCGATCAATTCGCCGCCAGCGCCGACAAGAGCCTCGCCTCGCTGAAGAACGAACTCTCGAAGGTCCGCACCGGCCGCGCGTCGACCTCGCTCCTCGATCCGGTCCAGGTCGATTATTACGGCACGCCGACCGCCCTCGCCCAAGTCGCGAACGTGACGACGCCCGATGCCCGCACAATCCAAATCGCCCCGTGGGAAGTCTCCATGATCGGCGCGATCGAAAAGGCCATCCACGGCGCGAACATCGGTCTCACCCCCCAGTCCGACGGAAAAGTCGTCCGCATCTCCGTCCCGGCGATGAACGAAGAACGCCGTAAGGAAATGGTGAAACTCATCAAGAAGATCGGTGAAGACGCGAAAGTCGGCGTCCGGAACTCCCGTCGCGAGTCGAACGAAGCGATCAAGGCCGCCGAAAAGGCGAAGACCGTGACCGAAGACGAGTCGAAGAAATTCCAAGAACAGGTCCAAAAGAAGACCGACGAAAAGGTCGCCGAAGTCGATAAACTGATCACCGCCAAAGAAAAAGAGATCATGACGATCTAGTTCACAGCGAGGAGGCTCGCACCGCGGATAACCGGGCTATGCCCGGCTGCAGCGATGCGAGCTGGACTGGTCTCCGCAAGGAGGCTCTTTCGAGGATGGGAGGGCTCCGCCCGACCGCAGCGAAAGAGCTGGACTGATCCGCACGAAGAAAAAAGTACTCCCGTCCCCGAGGTACCCCATTTGGCGTCCAGCATCCGCACCCCGAAACACATCGCGATCATCATGGACGGAAACGGCCGCTGGGCCCAACGCCGGCGCCATCCGCGCGTGTTCGGGCATATCCGCGGGGCATCCCGCATCGGGGCGACCGTACGGGAAGCGGATCGCCTCGGCGTGAAGGCGCTCACGCTCTACGCCTTTTCGACCGAGAACTGGGCGCGACCGGAAGACGAGCGATCAGTCCTCTGGAAACTCCTGATCAAGTTCCTGAAGCGCGAGGAAGCGGATCTCGCGCGAAATAACGTCCGTCTCAGGGTCATCGGCGAAGTCGATCGGCTTTCACCGGAAGTCCGCGCCGTCCTCGATCCCGCCATCGCCCGGCTCGCCGGGAATACCGGCCTTCAACTTACTTTCGCCGTTTCCTACGGTTCCCGGCGGGAAATCCTCCGCGCGGCCGAGGCGTTCGCCCGGGATTGCGCGAGCGGCGCCCGCAAACCGTCCGAACTCGCGGGTCCCGGCGGGGACGCCGTATTCGAGCGCTACCTCTGGACCGGCGATCAAGGGGAACTCGCGGACGTCGATCTCGTCATCCGGACTTCGGGCGAGTTTCGGGTGTCAAATTTTCTCCTCTGGCAATCCGCGTACGCAGAATACATTTTTATAGAGAAGTGCTGGCCCGATTTCGCCCCGGAGGATCTCCGTCGGGCGGTCGAAACATATTCGAGCCGAGACCGTAGATTCGGTGCAGTTCTGCCGCCATCCTCCATTTCGGTTTTGACGTAGGAGCGACCCCGAGTGACCCCCGAACTGAACAAACGAATCAAGACCGCGCTCTTCGGAGTAACCGTCCTGATTCTCCTTCTCGTCTTTGGAGAAGGCATCGGCGCCGTCCTCGTCGCTTCGGTTCTTTCGCTCGCGATGCTCTACGAATTCACCGACATCACGATTTCACTCCCCGACCGGAAGGAAAAACGCTTCGTGATCCTCGGGTGCGCGTGGCTCCTCCAGGTTTTGAACTTCTGGATGGCGGGAGCCGAATTCGCGCTCGTCTGCATCTCTTTCCTCGGCCTAACCGCGTTCTTTCTTTTCACCTCCGAGAAGTACAATGGCGAGGAGCTCAAGCAACACTACCGCGAGCTCATGTCGACGATCTTCGGATTCGTCTACCTCGCGTTTCTTCCGACCTACCTCGTCGCGATTCGAATGACCGCGTACGGAAAACACTGGATCCTCCTTTTTCTCTTCATCGTTTGGGGAAACGACGTCGGTGCGTATTTCACCGGAATGAAATTCGGAAAGACGAAATTCTTTCCG
>JAYVXM010000010.1:0-9287 GCA_043785205.1 Bdellovibrionales bacterium | reverse complement strand
ACCGAAAGGATTCAGGCGGAGCCCAGGAAGGGTCGCATGTCCTCCGTATTCTCCAGCCTCCGCTCACTCCGGCAAATCGAATGGACGCCGAACCGTGTTTGGCTCGCAGTCTTCGCGTGCTGGCTTTTCATGCTATCCGGCGTGACCCAGCACCTCGGTTTCGGATCGCCCGGACTCGTGCAGTTCTTGCGGCTGAACGCCCTTCTGGATGATCGCCAAACCCAGGCGACGGAGATCGATAGCGAGATCACCCGGCTCGACGACGAGTCTACGTCACTCGAAAAGAGCCGGACTGTCCAGGAACGCGAGATTCGCAAGACGATGGGTTATGTCGGCGAAAACGAAATGATTTTCGATTTTTCCCTTTCGACATCGTCCGCCCTCCGGCGCGCAGAGCCGTCGTCCGCCCCCTAATTACGTCAAGATTTCGACCGGGGTTTGACAAGCCCGCGCGGACCTCTCAGACTAAAGGGAGACGGGGGGACATGGAGTCCCTCCGAAGCAGAGGGAACTCAGGCCCGACCGACCGGTCGGCGCCCTTTCCGGAAGGCTAACGCGACATGGCAGTCGGACGTGTAAAATGGTTCAATGACGCCAAGGGCTACGGGTTCATCGAACGTGATCTCTCCGCCCCCCCCGTTCACCACCACGCCGCGAAAAAGGCCGAAGAAATCTTCGTCCATTTTTCGGCCATTCAGGGAGACGGCCACCGAACCCTCGAAGAAGGACAGGAAGTCGAATTCGACATCTACGAGGACGCCAAGGGCAAGACCGCCCAAAACGTCATGCCGCGCGCCTAAGTCTTGAGCGACTCGAGGTAGTCGCGCTTTACGCGTTCATAAAATGAATGAGGCTGCCACGCTTTCGTGACGGCAGAGGCGACGAGCGCGGTCGTCATCATCGGTAGGATCGCCGTGTGTCGGTCGGTCATTTCGAGCACGAGGACGAACGCAGTGAAGGGCGCGTGGGTCACTCCGGTGAGGAATCCGATCATTCCGAGGATCACGAAGAGATTCGCGAGATTCGGCCGAAGAAGATCCGCGAGGAGGGATCCGAGCGCGCCTCCCGCGGCGAGCGACGGGGCGAAAATTCCGCCGGCCGCGCCGGAAATGTAGGCGAGGATCGGCGAAATGAATCGCGAGATCGCGAGCCCGAAGTCCGCGTTCGGCCACCCCGGGCGCGCTCCTTCGGCGAGCGGGAGCGGCGCCCGCTTGAAGAGAAGCTGGATTACGATTTCGCGGCCCGCGCCGAGGCTCCGAGGGTCGAAGGCGAGGGCGATCCCGGCGATCAAGAGCCCGGAACCCGCGGCGATGCCCGCCAGTCCCCAAACCGATTTCACCCGCTTCCGGACGCGATTCACGGCGTAAAGGATCCGGCCGAACCAGGCGCCACCGGTGCCCGCGACCCCGCCGAGGAAGAGCGCCCAGAGGATCGTTTTCGCGCCGACCATCGGGATCGAAGGGTACCCCAGGTAGAGGTAGGTGCCCGAAACCCACTGGGCGGCGATCCCGGAAATGATCACGGCCGTGATGAGCGATGCGCGGAAACTCGCGAAGTGCGTGCTGCTGAGTTCCTCGATCGCGAAGACGAGGCCGCCGAGCGGCGTATTGAAGGCGGCGGCGATCCCGGCCGCGCTCCCGGTGACCATCCAGACTTCGGGCCGTACGGAGCGGTTCCAACTCCGAAAGCGGGTGCCGAAGAATTTGAAGATTCCCGCGGCGATTTGGATCGTCGGCCCTTCGCGACCGATCGCTCCGCCGCCGAGGAGGCAGAGGACCGCACTGATCATTTTCACGACGATCGTGCGGACGGAAAGGAGTTCGTTCGCGAGGGGCGGCGTCTCGTCTCGAGATTGAATTTCGACGGCGGCCATCACCTGAGGAATGCCGCTTCCCCTCGCTTCCGGCGCGAGGAAATAGACGACCGCCCACGCTCCGAGAAGCGCGATCGGCGCGAGGGCGAGAAATCCGTAGGGATGCCGTTCGAGGACGTGCGCGGCGATTTCTTCGACGCGTTTGCAGACGACCGCGAATCCGACGGCGGTGAAGCCGGCGACGGTCGCCGCGAGCCAGAACGGGAGTTCACGGAGCCACTCTTTTCGGGCCGCGAGGGGGAGCATTCCGAGATTCTACCCCCGGGATCTTCCGAATCAAAGTCGCGAAAGCTTCGGGCAAAGTTCGCGCGCGATCGCGATCGTCGGCCGCGTGCCGAACGGATAACCATACGCCGAGTAGATCGGGATCGCCTGAAAGGCCGCGCGAAGTTCGGGGCGCTCTTTCGTCCAGTCCGCCAAGATTTCGTGAATAAAGTCTTCGAGGAGATAATAGCTCTTCCGTTCGGAAATCCCGCTTAGGATCCCGTCGAAGTACGAGTACGAATCCGGCTCGAGCGCCATCGCCCAGTCCGCGCGGGCGACGCCGAGCCGAGCGCCGAGGCGATCGATCTTCCCGAGTTCGCTCGTGAACATCAGCTCGTTCATATCGAAAGTCCCGGGCGGAAATTCGCGCCGAGGGGGATCGAGCCGCGCGATTCGGGCGGAGTTCTCGGCCACGACCTGGGCGTAGATCTCGTTTTCCCGGTCGGTGAATGCCGGCGACCGGTTCGCGGGCTCGTCACACCGAAGGAGGTCGGCGAGAATTTTCGGCCGTTCGGCCGCGAATCGGGGCGATGCCGCGAGCTTTCGATAGATCCGCTGCCGATTCAGCTCGGTCACCGCCATCCCGAACCGGGTGTTCGGAAGGAGCGGAAAGGCGCTCAAGTCTCCGACCCGTTTGTCGAGCACGAGTGCCTTCGGATCGAGAAACGGCGGCGTCGAAGTGCGGCCGTATTTTTTCCAATCGAGCCGCGCGTACACGCCCGTGCGAGCGGCGGCTTTCAGGAACGCGCGGTAATCGTCGAGCTCCTTCGACGGGGTGAGGAAGGTGTCGCGGAAGCTTCCGTAGAATCCCGGCCAGAGCGGGTAGGAATCGAAAATCGGCCGTGAATCCGCACCGTGACAGGATTTACAGGATTCGGTTTCGAGTCGGGTCGAGCGGCCGGATTTTTCCAACCGAAAGGCGGCGAGGTCGAAGCGGCGCCGGGCCGGATCGAAAGTCATCTCTTCGATCACGTCGCTCCCGGGACGCTTAGGGTCGCCGGTGAAGGTGAGGATCTCGTCCGCGCGGTCATTGAAGAGAATCACGCGCGGAAACGCGGGCGAGATACTCTTCCGAAACGGACTTCGGCTCTTATAGACGAGGAGAAAGTTTTCCCGCACGTCCTCGGAGAGCCGCGGGATGAGTTTTTCCATCGGCGACCCGGCGCCGGGCGAGCGAGAACTCCGCTCGATCGCGTCTTCGAGCATACCCGCGGGCGAGCTCGGGGATGCGAGGAGGAAAAAAAGGGGGGTGAGCCCGAATCGGATCACCCCCCGGTAAGAAAGAAAGCGGGAAGGCATGCGCCCTTAGTTGAGGACGTGCGAGCGTTTGATCTTACAGCCCGGCATTCCCTTTTCGGTGACTTTCGCCTTCGTGAGGACGGTATAGTCGATCGTCCCTTCGCTGCCGCACGAGACGGAGATCTCGTACTCTTCGTTCAGACGGCGCGGGTTCGTGGATTCGATTTCGCAGTTCTCGCTGTATTCGATACGGGTCGAAGCCGCGTGCAACGCGTAGGCGCGGGCGGCGCGACGGCAAACGGCGTCGGTTTGGACCGGCATCCCCATCGGACGCGGAAGTCCGACCGGCATTCCCTGAGGAGGCGGCATTCCGCGGGGATTCGGAGTGACCCCCATCGGACGCGGAAGACCCTGGGCTCCCGGCGGTATTCCCGGCGGACGCGGAAGACCCGCGGGAGTCGGCGAACCTTCCGGAGTCGGCTCCTCGTCGACGACGCTCGAGACTTCGCGATCGGTCGTCTTCGCGGTGGTCGGTGAAGCACAGCCCATCAGTCCGAGGCCGAGAGCGCCGGTCAGTCCGGCGAGTACCAGGATTTTTTTCTTTTTCATAAGCGCGAGTCTCCTTCATCGGTCGTGGTGGGGCACTTGCTAAGAATAGCGGGACCGATCGACGGCGCAAGCGTCATTCCTCTGGCTCACGCGCGGGTGGGGGTTAGGAAGGCATGGCCGACCTGAAGAGCGCGAGCGCGAGATCGCGCTGGCGGGCATGATTCACGATCGGATTTAGGGGTTCATGGATTTCGCGTTCCGGTCGATCGGCGAGCTCGGGTAGCCAGCGCCGCACGTAGGTTCCGTCGGGATCGAACTTCTGACCCTGAGCGGTCGGATTGAAGATGCGGAAGTAGGGCTGGGGATCACAGCCGGTCGAGGCGGCCCACTGCCAGCCGCCGTTATTCGGCGCGAGATCCCCGTCGAGGAGTTTCTCCATGAAATACTTCTCCCCCCAGCGGTAGTCGATCAGGAGATCCTTCGTCAGGAAACTCGCGACGATCATTCGTACGCGGTTGTGCATCCATCCCGTCGCGTTCAGTTGGCGCATGCCGGCGTCGACGATCGGATATCCCGTTCGGCCTTCGCACCAGGCGGCGAACCATTTCCGATTATTCGTCCACGCGAGTCTTCGATATTTCGCGAGGAACGCCTCGTGCTCGACGAAGGGGCAGTGGTAGAGGATGTGGTAGTAAAATTCGCGCCAGACGAGTTCTTGGAAATATTTGAGATTCGGAGATTCGGGGGTGAGCTTCAGGAGCGCGACGACCTGGGGAACGGTGATCGAACCGTTCTTCAGGTAGATCGACATCTTCGACGTCCCGGCCGCGCTCGGAATGTCCCTCCCCGTCGAGTACGCGTCGAGCGCTTCGTCCCTAAAACCGCGGAGGAGTTCCCGCGCGGCGGCGTGCCCGGGCTTCGGTCCTCCGTCGGCGAGTTCGGCGGGTACCTGCGCGCGCGTTTCCGCGAGGTACGCCTCGAGGACGCCGGGCGCGCCGAAGGGAAAGGATTTCGACGGCTTCGGCCAGCGAAGCGAGAACGCGGGGGGACCATCTCTAAGTCCGCGCGCGACCTCGCGGAGCCGCGCGTTCAAGTCCGGAGTTTCGAAAAGTTTCATCCATCGATTTTTGAACGGCGTGTAGACCTGGTAGAATCCGCCACCGGGAATTTTAGGGTCGCCTTTCGAGAGTTCGGTCGGTTCGATCAGGAGGTGGTCGCGTTCGGTGAGCGCCTCGATTCCGAAATCGTCCTCGATCACCGACTGGAGCGCGAGATCCCGCTCGCGCGCGAAGGGCTCGTAATCGCGGTTCCACGAGACCGTCTTCGGAAGGCCGTACCCCGGCGCGTTTCGAAGGGCGCCGAGGAGCGCGGGAAAGGCTTCGCCGGGGGCCGTGTCGAGGACGAGGAGGTCGCCGCCGCGCTCGCGCATCTCGTCCCGGAGCGCCGCGAGGGTCCGGAGGAAGAAGTGAAAGCGATTCGCCGAAAAATCGGGACGCGCGAGGAATTTCCGGTCGAAGGTGAAGACGCCGAGGACGCGTCCGGGGTGGAGCGTGAGATTCCGCTCGAGCGCCGAATTCCCGAAGATCCGGAGGTCCCGGCGAAACCAGTGGATGCCGTAGGGAAGGTTCAAAGGGAAGGTTCCGCGGAGGTCGGGACAGCGAGGTCGGCGAGGAGTTCGTTCCAAACCTTCAGCGCCATTTCCGCGCGGTAGCCGCCGAGCCGATCGGCGAGCGCGGGGCTCGGGTACGGGTTCGGAAGCGTGCGCACGCGTTTTCCTCGCGGCCCGACGAGCGCGACTTCGCCGTCGGGATAGAGCGCGAGAATCCATTCGGTCGCCGATTCGGGTAGTCCGGCGGGACCGGCGTCGGGCGAATTCGGGGCGGGAAGGCGGCTCAGGATTTCGGTGCGCGCGCGGAGAGCGCGGCCCGCGTCGGCGCGAAGGGCGCCGAGAAGGCGCTCGGTGAGGCGGCCCGCGCTCCCGAGATCGATGAAGGTCACGCCGTGCTCGGCGGTGGTCGCGAGGATCGTTCGGAAGAGGCGTTCCGCCAGGTCCTCGCCGTTTCGCGCGACCGAATAGGGGGCGAGCTCGGCGCCGAGCTTCGCGAGGAGGGCGAGTCGCCGTTCGCGCGCGAGCTCCTTCGGAATCCAGACCTTCACTTCGACGTACGGAATCGAGGCGCGGTAGCCGGTCTTCACTCCGAAGCCAGCGACGGCCGCTTCGACGATTTCGCCAAGGCTCGATTCGCTTTTTCCGAGGCAGCTCCAGGTTTCGAGGTCGGCCGGCGATTCGGCGGGAAACGTTTCCACGAGCCAGGCGTCGACGAAGTGGTCCCAGAGGTACTGGACCTCGCGCGGCGGACCGGGGAGAACGACGACTTCGGTGGCGTGGCCGTCGGCGGCGAGCCGGCGAAACTGGAATCCGTCGGCGGTTCCCTCGAGATTCACCAGGACGGTAGCGACGGCGGGGAAGTAACACTGAGTCCGGTTACTCTCCGCGACTTCGATCCCGCGCTCGGAGAGGCGCTTCACGATCTTCGCCCAGGTCGACTCGCGGTACTCGAGCTTCGCGCCGATCCAGTCGGCGAGGACTTCGCGCGTGAAGTCGTCGGTCGTCGGGCCGAGGCCGCCGGTGACGACGAGGAGCTCGCTCGCGGCCGCCGCGTCGTCGAGCGCGGAGCGAAGGAGTTCGCGGTCGTCGGGAACGGTAACGTGGGCGGTGACCTCGATCCCGAGGTTCGTGAGCCGCTCGGAGATCCACGCTGCGTTTCGATTCGTGATTTGTCCCTGGGTGAGCTCGGTACCGATGGCGAGAATGCGGGCGCGGGTCATGTCTCTATTACGGCCCCGGACCGGCGAAAGTTTCAACTCACGGTTCGATCGCGGCGACCGGATCGCGCGAAGCGGTCCCTTCGAGCGAATTCGAGGCGAGGCACCAGGCGGTCAAAACCAGCGCGAGCAAAACGGCGACGGCGAGCGGTTTAGGGTTTCCAGGATTGGCCATGACCGGGGTTTATCGCGGGAAAAAGCGGCTGTCCAAGGCAGAATTCCGAAATTCCTAACTGCATGACACTATGCGCATTTGTAGACCGACGCCCTCTCGAATAGAACGGATTTCAGCCCCCCCTCGACGGCGGCCGGGGAGCCCAGTACCCTCTTCGAACCAAGGAACTCCCATGAAAAACTTTCGTCTTCTCGGCCGCACCGGCCTCCGCGTTTCGCCCCTATCCCTCGGAACCATGACCTTCGGGGAGGAATGGGGATGGGGATCGAACGAGAGCGCGGCGCGCGCGATCTTCGACCGCTACGTCGACGCCGGCGGAAATTTCGTCGACACCGCCGACGGCTACACCGGCGGCACGAGCGAAACGCTCGTTGGGAAATTCATCGCCGACCGGAAACTCCGCGATCGGATCGTGCTCGCGACGAAATACACCTTCAATCAGGAGCCCGGGAATCCGAACGCGGGCGGAAACGGGCGGAAGAACCTTCACCGCGCGATCGAGGGCTCGCTCCGCCGGCTCCGCACCGATTACATCGATCTCTTCTGGGTCCACGCGTGGGACACCGTCACGCCGATCGAAGAAGTGATGTCCTCGCTGAACGGCCTCGTGCAGTCGGGAAAGGTCCGCTACATCGGGCTCAGCGACTGTCCGGCCTGGTACGTTTCGCGCGCCCAAACCCTCGCGGAATTTCGCGGGTGGGAGCGGCTCGCCGCGGTTCAGCTCGAGTATAGTCTCGTCGAGCGCGGGATCGAACCCGAGTTCACGGCGCTCGCGCGCGAACTCGGCATCGGCATAAACGCGTGGAGCCCGCTCGCGAGCGGACTCCTCTCCGGAAAGTATCGGAGCGCGGCCGATCTCGGGAATGGCCGGCTCGGCGCGACGCTGAATTCGGGGAATCCGCTCTTCGAACGCGTGACGAAGGACCCGCGAAACTGGGAAATCGTCGCGACCCTCGTCGGCGTCGCGAAGGAGCTCGGAAGATCGCCGGCTCAGGTCGCGCTGAACTGGGTGACCACCCAGCCGGGCGTCGCCTCGACGATCATCGGAGCGACGAAACTTTCCCAGCTCGAGGACAATCTCGGCGCGCTCGACTTCGTCATTCCGCCGGCCCTCCGGGCGAGGCTCGAGGCGATCTCCGCCCCGATCACTCCGGCGCTCTACCTCTTTTTCGGAGAAACGCTTCAGTCGATGATCGCCGGGGGAACGACGCTTGAACGGATGCTTTAAGGTCTTCGGACTCTTCTTTTGGTCGGCGGCCGCGCTCGCGGCGCCGCCGACGAGTCGTCTCCAGTGGGGGAACTTGTTCGACGAGGGGAATCCCTCGCCGACGCGGAAAGCGGCGCTCACCCGCGTACTCCAAGTCGCCGACGCTTCGGTGACGATGAAGGTGGACGCGGTATCGGCGCTTCACCTCGCCGGAACGCTGAACCGCGATCCGGGTCATATCGAATCCGACCGGGTGAAAGCGGAGTTTCCGGCGATTTTCGACCTCGCGGTCTGCGCGCGTCTTGGCGCCGCCGATCGACGCGAAACGTGTCGTTCGAAAGCGCGCGAAGCGGTCCTCCTCTGGGCGAAAACCTATCGCGTCACGGGCAACCCGATCGACGAAGGGTATCTCCTCCCGATTCTCGAAACGACGGATCTTCTCTGGCCGGTGCTCGGCGACGCGGACCGCGCGGTCCTCGCTCCGTGGATTCGCTCCTTCGCGACCCAGGGCGACCTTTTTTTCGCGAAAATGAATCCGGCGACGGATTCCCGGCTGAAGAACAACTGGAGCGCGTGGCGTTTCCTGCTTCGCGGCGTGGTCGCGAAGATCGTCGACGATGCCGCATTGGCCGCCGATACGCGGACGTTCCTTCGGAACTTCGTGGCGGGGAACTTACCGCCCGCTCGGGGGGGCGAGTCCTTCGACTTCGTCCAGCGGGATGCGCTCCATTATCACGCGTACGATCTCGAGCCGCTCGTGAAACTCGCGCTCTCCGCGCCGGATCTCTTCGACGCGGCAACGCGGGCGAACGTGACGGCCGGGCTCCTCTTTTTAAAACCGTTCTTCACCGGCGAAAAGACCCATATCGAATTCCTCCACACGACCGTCCCGTTCGACATCCAGCGGAAGGACGCCGGCCAGGTCGAGTTCGAGAATCTTCCCTGGGATCCGTCGCACGCGCGCGCGCTTCTCCGGCTCGCCCGTCCGATTTTTCCGGAAGTCCGACCGTGGACCGCCGGCGTCGTCGACGAAGCTTATGATCCGATGATCAAGCTCCTCGCGGCGATTTTCGGCGAAACGCTTCTTCCGGCGGCCGTTCGGTTTTAGATTCGGATTCGGCTTATTGAAGGACGATCTCTTCGCCGCAGTCATT
>JAYVXM010000009.1:0-2850 GCA_043785205.1 Bdellovibrionales bacterium | reverse complement strand
CGCTCGAAAATGGGACGTGACACAAGAAAAGTGCCCGTCGTATGGAGGATCGATCGCCAGTGCCGATTACTTCCGAGTAAGAGATACGACAAATAAGGGGCGGAGTACCGATCGGGACAGTCATAGGGCGTAAGAATGACGTCCTTTACGAGTTTTTTTGCGAATAGCTCGCGCGATGAAACCATTTCGAGGATGGTCGATTTATCGTGAATGTAGTCGTCTTCGACGAAATAGATCAGTTCCTGGCTCCGCCCGGATGCGTACGCGTACGTCGCCTTCAGAGACGCCGAGTTTCCAGACCGTTCCGTTCGGACGATATCCGATTTGATTTCGGCCGTTCCCAGTACCTTACTCATAATTTCGAGCCAGCGCGGTTCGGAATGATCGTCGATAACGGCGATCGATAGGTCGATTTCGGGTCGGTGCTTCCGGGCATGCACGCCGGAACGGATTAAGGACGATAAGCAGACGGCAGTGATTTCGCCCTTCGGCGCCTTCAACGCACGGGACCCGCCGTGGAAGGAGTCGACGCTCGTACAACTTCGGAAAATAATGTCGAGCTTCATTTGGGTCTTTCGGGACGGACGCCTTTTTAATTAAAATTTAAGATTTATATCCAGGTGCGGATTCGGGGCGGCCCACCGTTTCGGATCTCCAAAATAGGAGCTCATCGCCGGCTCGAAAATGGTTTTCGCGAGGAATCCAGGAAGGATCCACTGGGGAAAGCAGGAGGAGGTATTTCCTCCGTGCATGATGTGGCAGGAAATCCCTTTTTTATCGGTGAAGTAACCGCACCTGAAACGCTGCGCGGCCTTTCGTGCGAACGGCGTGTCTTCGTCGTGATTGACGTCCATGAATTTGAATTTCGTCCATACGGACTTCCGGAAGACGTAAGTGAATCCGTAAGCGAAAGCGCCGACGTAATTTGCGAAGGGACTGTCCGAAGTGAAGAAAGCGACTTTCGGTTTCGGTTCTCCGTCGACCACGTAGTGAAATCCCTCCGCGCGTTCGCGGTCCCAAAAGCCCAAAATCTTTTGGTTCACGCTATAAAGATACCACCCCGACAACTTGACGAAATCGAGTCGTTTCGCTTTCATGTGGCCGACCATGGTCGATAAGTAGTCGGTCGCGTAGAAATCGTCGTCATCGAAGTGGGCGATGATCGTTCCGTCGCTTTTCGAGATGAGTCGGTTGCGTTTCTCTCCGATGGAAAGCTTTTTCGCCGAATGAAAGTAACGAACTCGCGGATCCTTAACCTTCGAAAGATACCGCGAAGGCTTCGGGCTGTCGTCCAAAACCAGCCATTCCACCGAAGGATAGTCCTGGCGCGCGAAATTTTCGTACGCGTTGCGCAGAAATTTCTCTCGATTATAGGTCGGAGTGATGATGCTTACCTTTTCCGGCGTGGATCGTTTTACCGCCATCGGGAAATTTTCGTCGCGATGGTGGTGTCAAGTCAAGCCGCATCCCCGATCAGGCGGTTCCGCGAAATCGATTTTAACGTTGCTGATCCGAGACGAACTTCTCGAGCGATCCCTTCGTGCTCGAGCGCGCCGGCTACGCGGAGGAAGTAAAACTCCGGTCAACCAAATTGCTCTTCGGGATCTAGAGCCGGCGTTAGGTCAAGACCCTATCTTGCTGAATCGCCCCGCGGTTACCCCCGCCTGGACACAGCACCAGCCTTAGTCGGCTCTCAGCACTGCGAGGGAGTAACGAGAGGCCGTTCAATCAACCGAGAAAGTGCCCGTCTAAAAAAGGGCAACTACAGCGTACTCCCAGATCGGGGCGTCGCAAACAGCAAGTAGGGTTTATCTGTCTCGGTACGAGTTTGCGACATTCGCGGTGGTGTCTCCGGCCCCACCCGATTTCAAATCGAAAAGAGAGCGTGAGACTCTTTCGCCTCACGCTCTCCGAACGTCGAATCAAGAATAGAATCAAAGCAAAATTACTTCGGGTTAGTATTCAACAGAAACGGAACGTTGTAGAACCCTTGGGAGGTTAGAGTGCCACTCGGCGACACGGAGTAAAGCCGCGCTATCGCAGATCCCGCTGGTGCGGAGATTGTCCAGGCGGTTGTACTGACCCTGGTCACGACCACTTGGTTCGAGCCATCGCCAGCGTTCATTCCGAACCAGAGCTGGTGATCGTACGGCTTATTTATGGAAAGGACAAACTTCGCGCGGGCCAAAACAGTTTGGCCGACCGCGATAAGACCGGCTTGTTCGACGTAGATTTCATTACCGGAGGTAATCGCGCCAAGATTAGACGCACCGCTGCCGATGACCGGATTATTCAGATAGAAGACGAGATATCTTGGAGATTGCACCCTAAACTTGTCCACATGAGCGTGAAACGCCTGATCCTGGTAAACCGCAGCGCCATCGACGCCGTCGATGTAAGCTCCTCTGCCGTCGTCGTGGATATTGGTGCTTGCCGGATCAACTGCCATAACAAAGGGCGCGGATCCAGTAGACGTAGTCGCGGTCACTATTGTCGGAACGGCAGCCGCCATAAATACCATCGCGGCAAGGAACTTTTTGGACTTCGAGTACGTGTACATATTGAGTCTCCTACTTTTACTTTCGTTAAACGGCCCAACTGAACCTAAATTAATACCTGATGTCCTTACTATACTACAGATTTGGCATTTGTGTTAATAAATACCAATAAAGTAAATAAAAAATCATTTTTTAACGATTTCAATCACTTAGGCGCGGATTTAATGCCCCAGGTCGCTTGAGTGTGGCTTTTTTACGAACTCTGAAGAACCGGCGGAGGCGTTTCTCGATTCCCCAGTCTTCCGCTTTGACTGCCGGGTTGAAAAGAATTCTCGTTCTGAGAGTGCAGTTT
>JAYVXM010000008.1:0-9324 GCA_043785205.1 Bdellovibrionales bacterium | reverse complement strand
CTCGACGCGAACTCGGATCGGATTTCCGATCCGGCTCGCCTCGTGAAGGGCACGCAGCTCAAGGTCGATAACGCGCCCAACGAAAGCTATTACAACGGTTTCGAAAAATACCTGATCAAGTCCGGCGATACCCTCGGTGGGATCTCGGGCGACATCTACGGCTCGAAAAGCAAGTGGAAGGACCTTTGGAAGATGAACGATGGGCTCGTCAAAGACCCGAACCGCATCTACGCCGGCTTCTTCCTGCGCTATACGATGCCGGAAGGTGGAAAACCGCTCGCGAAGGAAGAAGCGCCTCCGGCTCAAGAAGCCGCCGCCACGACCGCTCCGGCGGGCGCCGCCGATCCGGCCGCGCGGAACCCGAGTTCCTTCCAAGAAGCGAGCGTCCCGGGTACCCCGACGACTACGAAGCAGTAATCGATCGCGTCCTTTCGACTCCGTCCGGCGATAGGCAAATTTCGCCGACTACCTCCACTCCACCCTCCCGAGTTAAACTCGAGTGAGGGTGGAGTTTTTTCATATGGCTCGGTCGACTCGCACGTCCTATCTCCCATTCCTTTTTCTCGCCTTCGGCTTCGGCGGCTGCTCGAGCGTGCCCGCCGAAAAGGATCCCGCGCGCGCCGCGCTCCTCGCCGAACCGCCGAAGGAATACATCAATCAGATCGACGTCGCGTTTCGCCGAAAGGTCGCCTTCGTCGACGATAAGGGGATCGAAACCTACCTCGCTCACCTGGCCTCCCGGCTTTTCTCCCCGGGAAAATCCGACGTCCAGATCACCCTCGTGAGCACGACGGCGGCGGGCTATGAACCGTCGGCCTGGGCCGTGCCGGGCGGAAAAATTTATTTCGACGTGCGGGTCCTTCGCGCGCTCCACTTCGAAAATGAAATCGCTTCGGCGATCGCGTTCGCATGGGAACGCTCGGAAGGAACGGAATTTAGGGAACGCCTCGTCCAAGAGGCCGCGCGGGCCGATCCGGATCCGATGAAAATATGGAGTTTCAGCCCCCTCGAAAACGAACGCGCCGTCGAATCGGCGGTCGACCGGATTTATAAAGCTGGCTACGATCCCCGGGGGCTCGTGAACTATTTCGATCGCGTCCCGACGAGGTCGGGAAACATGCTCGAATCGGCGAACGAAGCCCTGAAGGACAAGACCCGCAGGACGATCGCCTTCTACGCGCCGCTATTGAATCCGATCGTCCGGACGGAAGAGTTCTATAAAATGAGAAAAAGGTTGGAACGCCTGTGAACGTCGCCCCGAAAGCCGCCAAAAATTCCTCTTCCACTTCGTCTTTGGGATCCGAAATTCGCGATCTCGTCGATCATCTCGACCGGGCCGAATCCCCTCTTGAAACCTGGGTTTCGAAAAACGGAAAGACGATCGAGCGCGCCATGAAGCTCCCGGGGGACGCGAGCACGCGCTCGTACTACCGGATCTGGACGAAGGAAAAATCCTTCGTGATGATGAAGATGGAAACCTACGCGGAGCAGGGAAATCGGCTTCCTTTCCTCACGCTCCAAAAACACCTTTCGATGAGCGGGATCGACGTGCCGACGGTCCTCGACACCGATCCGGATCGGGGAATCATCTTGCTGGAGGATCTCGGGGACGTGACGTTACTCCGATGTCTCCAGGATGTATCGACTCCCGAGGTCGAGCGCGATCTCTACGAACAGGTCATCGATTCGATCGTCGATCTCCAGCTCCAAGCCTCGCCGCGGGAAGGATCTCCCGATCTCGACGCATTCAAGCTTCGTTTCGACCACGAAAAGCTGATGTGGGAAACGAACTTTACGATCGACCATTTTTATAAGACCTACCTCGCCCGCGAAATCCGCGACCGGGACCTGAAGATCCTGATTAACCGGTTCAGCGAAATCTGCCAGGCGCTCGCTGACCAGCCCACCGTATTCACGCACCGGGACTTCCACTCCCGAAACATCATGGCGACGCCCATCGGAGGCGACGAAAACCGCCTCGTCATGATCGACTTCCAGGACGCCCGGATGGGGCCCGCCCAGTACGATCTCGCCTCCCTTCTGAAGGATAGCTACTACCAGATCGAAGAGGCTCAGATCCGCAAGCTCGTCGACTACTACATCGTCCGCCGCGAAGCCTTGAGCGGGACGCGGATCGATCGCGAGGAATTCTGGCGGATCTTCGACTTAATGTCCGTTCAACGGAATTTCAAAGCGATCGGTTCGTTCGCCTCGTTCATGAACCGCCGTGGGAATCCGGCGTACCTGAAGTACATTGGAAACACATTCGAAAACGTCCGCCGAACGCTCCTTAAATACCCGGAATACTCCGACCTCCGCGAGGTGCTGTTCCATTACTACTATTTCTAACGCGATGGTGATGGCCGCGGGTCTCGGCATGAGACTCCGTCCCTTCACCGAGAAAACTTCGAAACCCCTCTTGCCGCTCATGGGCGTGCCGATGGCCCAGTACGCGCTCGATCTCCTTAAACGCACTCCGGTCGAGAAGATCGTCGCGAACGTGCATCACCTTTCGACGGCTTCGTCCCAAGGTCTTCGTTTTCTCGACGCTCCGGCGCCGGTCGAGATCAGCGACGAAAGCACGCTCCTCCTCGGAAGCGCGGGCGGACTCGCGAAAGCGGCTACTTATTTCGAGGGAAAACCATTTTATGTTCTGAACGCGGACACGATTTGCAATATTCACCTGCACGATCTCGCGAAACACCATCTTCTTTTGAAGCACCAGTTCAGCGTCAAACTCACGCTCCTTCTTTTTTCAAAGGCGCCCGGGAACGGATCCTACGTTGAGATCCAGTACGACGACCGCCGAAGCCTGATCCGGGGACTCGGCGAAAAGCGCGTCGGTCGCCGATTTTATGCGGGCATCGCGGTATTGGAACCTTCGGCGCTCGTCGGGATCGATCCCGACGTTCCGAGCGATTTCATCAAACAGATTCTCGAGCCCGCGATCCGTACCGGAAAGGCCGGCGCTTACCTCATCGATAATTCCGCTGAGTTCGAGAACGCGCGCTGGTTCGACATCGGCTCTCCCGAACTTTGGCACGCGGCCCATCTCGACTGGATGCACCTCTATGAGCAGGATTCGTTGCCGGCCCTCTGGACGGAGCGCGTGCTCAAGGCGAATCGCCGACTCGCGCCGAACATCTGGGTCTCGAACCGGGCCCCCGAAAACGTCGACCTCACGCACTGGCGCGGGCCCGCATACTGGGCGCCCGAAGGAAACGATACGACGCCGCCCGTGCGGCTCGCGCCGCGAACCGTCCTCTACGGACGGAGCCCGTTCTCGGGCGCGAACGAAACGCCGCCGTCCGGAATCGGTTACCGCGGCCTATGGAAGACTCTTTAGGACGTCGATCCAGTTTCTTCCCGGCGTAATCTGGCCGGGCGGCGCGAATCGCGAAACGCCGGTCCACCGGCCGCCGACCGGAAGGCCGAGCAGCGAACGGTAACCGAGAAACGCGAACGCCTGCGCCTCGATGTACTGAGATTCGAAGCCGTGCTCCTCGATCGAGCGGACCTGCACGCCGGGGAGGCGATCTCCGAGCCACGTTTGGATCGTCCGGTTCTTCGCACCTCCTCCGCAAAGGTAAATCGCGGTCAGCGGCTTCCGGTCGTCGAGGACGAAGCGTTCGTAAGCCTGGGCGATCGTCTCGACGGTGAAGGCAGTCGCGGTCGCGACGAGATCCTTGCCCTTGAGCTTTCCGGCGTGTTGAAAAAAATATTCAGGCGGAAATTCGTCGCGACCGGTCGACTTCGGAGCGGAGCGTTTTAAATAGGGGTGGGAAAGAAGCTTCTTAATCGTCGGAACGTGGATCGTGCCCTCGATGGCGAAATTTCCGCCGGCATCGAACTTTTTCTTTCCCTTCGTCGCGCGCTCGATCGCGGCGTCGATCCAGACATTCGCCGGGCCGGTATCGAGCGCGGAAATTCCCCCGCGCGGATCGATATAGGTGAAGTTCGAGATCCCGCCGAGGTTATGGATCGCGATCCCGTCCTGACCTCCCGGAAGGACCGAACTGAGGAGGTAGTGGTAGAGTGGAACGAGTGGAGCGCCTTCGCCATCGGCGGCGAGGTCGCCCTGCCGAAACTGGGAGAGAACCGTGCGTCCAGTTTTTTCCGCCACGCGCGTCGGGTCGCCGAGCTGGACCGTGTAAGAGTGTGGGCGGCGCGACGGGGCGTGGGCGATCGTTTGGCCATGCATCGCGATCGCGGACGGACGCTCGTCGGCGGAGAGACCTTCAATAAGATCCGTGAGCACCTCTCCGATCCAATCCCCAATTTCCGTATGGAGGGAAAAAATTTCATCGATCGTGGTCTTCGTGCCCGGACGTTGAAGCGCGAAAACCCGTTTCCGGAGCTTCGGCGGATAAGCCAGGCTCGCTTCCCACTTCGGAGTCCAGCTCTCGGGATCGAATTCGATCGCCGCGATATCCACGCCGTCGCAAGAGGTCCCGGTCATCACTCCCGCAATCGTAATTCGTTCCACCATCTCCCAAGAATATCGCGGATCGGAGGCGAGCAAAACCGCTTACATTGACAAGATTTGAGCCCACGTGAGAATTTGGACCCCATGCGTCTCTGGAAAACACCCGAACGGCTGCGGCGAGTCGCGCTCCTTCTTTACCTCTCCCTCCCCCTCGGTTTCGTCGCCTCATTGATCGCGCGGCGTATGCCTTGGTGGCAATGGAATCCGAACGAAGAATGGCCGATCTGGGCCGGAATTTTCGCGGGGCTCTCCCTCGTGGTCTTTGCCCTCTTTCGAACGAGCCGCGCGGCTTACGTTTTCGTCGCGGTGATCGGCGCGGCCCTTATCCTCGGCTGCCTCCTCCTTTCGGTCCGCCAAGAAAACGTCGGACTCGGTCTTTTGTCGGTGGCCTTCGGAATCGTTGCCTACGCGTACGTCGATCGCCTCGGATCCGCGTTTGATACTCCCGCGATTCGACCGGGCATACGCTGGTTCCAGTCCGTTCCGGAGCCCATTCCCGGCGTATCCGTCGACTGGGGCGAATTGAAAAACCTTCGCTTGAGCAAGCTCGATCTCGAGGGTGGTTTCGTAATCGGTACGTTTCCGGACGGAGCGGAGAAGAATCTGCCTAGTGAAGTCATGCTTCACTACCGCGGCTCGAAGATGGGCTGCGAAGTCCGGATCGTGACCTCTCTCGCATCGAAAATCGATTCGTCGTGGACCGGGATTGGGGTAGAATTCAAGAATACCGATCGCGATACCCGGAAAGAACTCTCGGATTTCATTGAAGTGCTTCGCGGAGAAGGCCATGTCAGCACCTGATCAAAATCGAAGTTTTCTGATCGTCGCCCTTGGACTGGCCCTTTCGCTTTCCGCCTGCACGCGCGACGAAAAAAACACGAACGATCCGAAACAGCGCCTTACCGATTACATCTCGACGAGCTTTTCCGTGCACGATACCGGCGACCGGGTGAAACTCGAAAATTACCTCACCGGCGGCGCGAAGAACCGGCTCGTCGCGTGGAGCGAAGAACAGTTCCGCCAGGCCTTCGTGGATAACAAGCGCGACTTCATCAAACTCGCCATTCGCGAGGTGAAGCCGGTCACGCCGAACCGGACCGACATCACTTACGAGCTCACGTATGTCGATCAAGGTAAGGGTCCCGACGCGCGAGTGACGACGAAACGGATGTGCGAGATGACCCTCGAGGACGGCAAGTGGCTTATCCGCGAAGTGAAGAACATCAAAGAACTGATCGAGTATAAAAACGAGATCTCGATCGTCTACTGATCCCGGGCTACCTACGCGGTTGGGCGAAATTGATCGCGGCGCAAGTCGAGTCGATCACGCCGTCCGAGAGCACGAAATGCATCGTGGCTGCGAACTTATCGAGATCCGCTTGCGAAGCAAAGGTCAGGATCGGAGCGCAGAGCGGGGTAAGCACGACTCCGCCGTTCTTTTGGCCCGGATAGTTCGCGATCATGAAGGAATTCGGATCGCACTCTTGGACTCCTGACGAACTGACCAACTTATCCAAGCCCTGCTTTTTCGCCTCGTTCATAACGAAGGCGCGTTGTTTTTCCGCGAGGAGCCCGTGCGGCGTCGCCTTTTTGCTCTTATCAAAACAAGGATCCTTGCCGGCGAAGGCAGACGCGGAGGTCAAGGTGAGCGCGAGAAGGATCGAGAGCTTATGGATCGACATGGGGTTCTCCAGAATTCGGGGTTGGGGGCCGGGGTGGGTCTTCTATATCTTAGATTAACGCGATACGTCAAATTTAAATCCGTTTTCATCCCTCGTTCGAATTCATCGAATTAACTCACTAATAATATTCTGTTTTTAACCCCGGCCGCTATTCGACGAGCTGAACTTCCGGGCCGTTCCCAAGCCCGCTCATCGAATCATCCCCGGAGGTCACGGTCGGCGCCTTTTCGGGCGGTGGAAAACAGCCCGCCCCTTCGAGGCGTTCGCGGAGCGCGCGCGGGACGGCCTCGCGGAAAAACCGTCCGATGAGTTTTGGGGTCTCGCCCTCACAAGCGCCATCACCGAGGAGGAGTGCCGGTTTATCGGAGAACGTCGTGAAAATCGTGCCGACGTCGCGTGAACGGCAGAGCATCTTCAAACAGTAGCCGTCGCACCGGAGAATGTCGGCACTCGGCCGAAGGCGTTTTTTCTCGAACGTCGCCCACTCTTCCTTCAGCGCTCCCCCGAGAAGTTTGCACTTCGTCGGAAACGCACGCAACGTTTCTAGGTAACTTTGTCCGCAGCGAAGGACCGCGGGATTCGGAAGCGTGACGGCGTCTAGTCCGAAGAGAAATTTCAGCGAGTCAGAGGAATAAGGACCTGGGCACGCGCCGAGCATGAGGTTCACCGAACGCGAGGTATTCGAAAGCCAGTCGCTCGACGCCTTATGGTCTTTTTGAAAACCATACATGTCCTTCTTGAAACCCATTTTATAGTACGCGACTCCGGCGACGATTTTTTCGGTCCAGGACCCGACCTCGGAGGGAGAACCTCGCGGGCATTTCCCGTCGCCGTAGAGGCAGGGATGAAGGACGGTGACGACGCCGACCGAACCCGAAACGGGTTTCGCGAGCACGCAACCGAGGGACTCATTTCCCGGGCAACCCTCGCAGCTCTTTCCGTTACAGCTCCAGATCTCCGTCTCCGCGAAACTCTCGAGGATCTTCCGCCGATCGGAACTTCCGGGCGCCGTTCCAAAACTCGCGCGAAACCAGGCGGCCGGCGCGAGGCGAACCGCGGTGAGAACCTGATTGATTTTCGAGCGCAGCTCCGCCTCGACGCCCTTCGGAGTCGGCGAGTACTTTCCCCCGTAACGCGCGAGCGCGTAGGCGTTTCGATTGATGCGTCCTTCGGCCGTGACGGGTTCCGCGGCGAAAACGCAGGTCGTGGCAACGAAAACGCTCAAGGCGATGAAAAAGGAGAGAAGAAGAGGCGGTCTCTTTCGGTTAACGCGATTCTCAACCAAAAGGTGGGCCAGACGCCGGGCTACGCTTGCAGTGCCTTCACCGTCAAGGACGGCGGAATCGTCGAAATCGCGATGATGCCGCTTTCGCGGGGCGCGGATTCGACGTCGGTCGCGGAAGAGCCGCGGCGCTGGGAGGCGATCGTCATGAGATGTGTGCGCAGCTCTTTGAACATCGGATACTTGATCGTGTACTCGTTTTCTTGGAGTACGACTTGCTTCGCAAGTTTTTCGCGAAGGTTGATCACGAGCGGCGCCTTAAGGTTCGCGGACATTTGCGAGATGTCGTCGCCGATCGTGAGCAGCGTGAAGACCGCCGACTGATTCACATTATCGAGCTTCAGCTCACGGAGCTCGGCGGCCGAGAGACGGACGGTATAATCGGTCTTGAAAATTTTAGGTTCAAGGAGAGGAATCGCGAGTTCAGGATTCTCGAGCGATTGGATCCAGATGATGAGGACGTCGTCGCCCGGATCGACCAGACAAAATTTTGTGAATTCGGGGAAGCCGAGAATTCCACCGGGGATAGTGACGAGATCCGAATCCGCTACTTCGAGTCGGCCAAAACGTCCTGTTTGTACAACCATGCTCTATTTTCCCCTGATCGATTCGCCGACCCATCCTGGATCTAACGTGCCCTTGTGTTTAAAAACCGTGGGCGCCGAAACTCTTATCCTTTTAATACTTTGGAAACTTGGTTTACCGCAACTGAAGTCTTCGCGGCTTGCTTATTCTGGTCCTGAATGGCCGAGTAAACTTCTTCGCGGTGAATTTTTGTTTCTTTCGGCGCCTGGATCCCTAACCGGACCTGCTTGCCTTTAATTTGCACAACGACGATTTTGATATGGTCGTCGATCGCAATACTTTCCCCGAGTTTTCGGGTGAGGACCAACATAAAAACTCCATCTCTAGTAAAGCCAGTAATCCTTTACCGAGAGCCGGTTTATTCTAACGCTCCGCAAATCTCAACCACTCTTTTTATTTCCACTATTTAAGAAAGTCCATCAGGGTCGGTTGAAGGAGTTTATTCGACGACTGTAACGCGCTGCGGAAGACCGTTTCTTCCTTCGCCAGATTACTCACAACCTCCGCCATGTCCGCATCTTCGATGTGCGAGCCGAGCTGGGCGTGCGTGATGTTCTGGCGCTCGAGCGACTGAGTCATCGTCTGGAGGCCGTTGATTCGAGAGCCGATCTTCGCCCGCATCGAATTTAAACGACCATGCATCTGATCAAAACGGTCAAGTGTACCCCGGATCGTGTCGGTATCACTCGTGAGGAGGCCGATCCGGAGATTCTGAAGTTCTTCGAAAATGTTCACGTTCTCCGGCTGCGGGCCGGCCGGACCGCCGTTCATCCGGCCATCCGCCGAATAGCTCGCCGGCGCGCGATTCCCCGGGCGCATTTGGAGTTCCGGCGACTGACCTAAGTCGGCGGGATGGTTTTCCACCTTCGGATTCGTGTTGAAGACTTCGTGGCCGGGAAGGTTCATCGCGATAAACGCGTCACGACCGACTTCGACCATCATCTGGCCGTCGTCGCCGCTATATTTTCCATCGACCGTGATCGGCGGCTTATCGGTTTTATAGCCTCCGAAGACATAGCGATCGCCGATCCGGCGATTCCCCGTCGCGATCGCGCTTTGGTAAAGTTGGGTGACTTCCTCGGCGACCGCGAGCCGGGTGTCATCGTTCGCCGACGCGCCGCTCGCCTGTTGGATCGCGATTTCCTTCGCGCGCACGCAGATATCGGCGAGCTCGGCGATCGCGGATTCGGTGTTGTTCAGTTGAGCTTCGGCGATCTTGCCGTTCGTGAGGAATTGTTCGTTGTTCACCTTGTCGGTACGAATCTCGAGAATTTTCGCGGCGCCGACCG
>JAYVXM010000007.1:0-2852 GCA_043785205.1 Bdellovibrionales bacterium | reverse complement strand
ATACCGGACAACCCCCCGTCCTGGCCGCGCTCGTGCGCCAACTCGAAGCCCAGAAGGGCCGACTTGATTTCGAGATCCTCCAAGACGCTTCCCGAGTTTTCGGGGCCATCGAACAGACGACGATGACGGTTCTGATCCTCACGCTCCACCAAAAGGAAGAGCTGGTCGAGATTCTGAATGTCCTGACCCTGGTTCAGTCGCGGATCCAAAGCGGACTCCTCCGCGGGCTGGTGATCAATGGGATAAATCACCCGCGGGTCCTTGCCCTCCTTCGGGTTAAGGGCGTACAGGAAACCGTCGATTTCGACACGAACATCAAGGCGCTGACCCACAAGATCAAGAACGCATTCCTCCTCGTGACCCAAACCTTTCAGCGCCTCCAGAATCAGAATATCCGCGCCTCGACCGTCGTCGGCGGGGATATTTCACGCGCGCGGGTAACTTCCCGTAACGAATCGACGAGCGAGGTTCAGTGGGAAAAATCGCCGGAACATGCCGGGGATTTCTGGTGGATTCCGAGCGCGAAAAACCTCCGAAACGTCATGGGTCGGTGGCTGATCGATATACTCGGGCCGGGGCCGGCTGCCGGTTTCTGGGTAGAAACGACTTACGAGCGAAATGACGAAAAAGGCTGGGTTTGGAAGCCACGGGTTCCGAACGACGCGGCCTTCCTGCCGAAGTCCGGTCGCTGGATTTTCTTCGGGCGCCAGCCGGAATTCGTCTGGCAGAAGAACCTCTGGGCGTTCGTTTCGAAAATGCCGTACCTTGCATTTTATGCCGACGGCCAGTCGGAGTCGGAGTTCGTCCGAATCGATTCCGGGAGTGCGGGCAGCCTGAAGGTCTTCGAGAACTCGGAAATCTCGCGGACTTACCTGCCGAAGATCCAAGCTTCGCTCGAAGCTTCGTTGAAACTTTCCAAGCCTTCCGAAATCACCAATGAAATTCGCGGCAATTTCGATCCCTCGTCGGCGAACGCGTCCATCGGGTCGATGGATTTCATGCCGTCGGCCAAACCGCCGACGAACAGCGGAAACGCCGGCTCCCGCAGTTCCGCGGACGCCACCCCGCCGTCGGCCGACTGGAACGATCACACCGGCGCCGTCGGGTTCGAATTCAAATCGGAGGACCTTCGCGTGGACGAAAGCGGGAAGAAGGCGAAATGGCGAAGCGCGCTGAAGTCCGACGTCGCGGCGGGCAGTAAGCTCGGGCTCGAGGACATACGGCAGGTGGGGGTGACTTCGGGAGCGAAGAGCTTCGAAAAACTCGTGCTCGACATCCGGCCGGTCGCGCGGAACGGCGTCGATATCGCGAAGAAGGCCATTCTTCGCGTCATCGAAATGACGACCGAACGGGCCTCATTTGAGTTTCCGCGGGCCAATCTCGATCCGTCCGATAAATTTCTGTTTACGGTCGAGTTTCGGCTCGCGGATGTCGAAAAGAAATTCGAACTCGATTGGATCGTGGAGTCGGTGCAGCCGATCGAAGGCGCCGGATGCCTCGTCCAGGGGAGTTTTACCGGGGGAGCCCGGGACGACCTCGCGCAGATTTTGAAGTTGATCGCGCAACGTCAATTGGAACTCAAAGATTTTTTCCTTGTCGCGAAAGGCGCGTAAGATGGACCGGATACAGCGGGAATGGATCGAAAACGAATGGGTGGTGATTGCCGACAGCGATCCCGTTCGCTTCGCCGCCCTTTCGGCCACGCTCGCCGACGTCGGATTCGTCCGCGAACGGATCGTGCACGCGAGAAACGCGACTCGGGCGATCGAGGCGATCGTCGAGACGAGGACATCGATCGTATTCATCGATGAATCACTCGGGGCGTCCGCGTTTCGGGAGTGCCACGCCCAGTTGAATCGGGCGTTCGGTGAACTCGGTTTTTTCCTTTTCGCGATCACCGAGGGAGGCGTTCCGGATTTCGTCCAGTTCGCCGCCGAAGCCCGGATCGACGGCATCATATTCCGCCCTTATCAAGGCGACGAATTCCGCCGCCGCGTCGCGGAGGTGTTCGCGGTGAAATGGCCGAATCGCGTCGTCGAAACGCCGGAGCAACGCGCGGAGTTCCTGGTTCGCGGTCGATCCGATTCCGAGTTCTTCGAAAAAGCCCTCGAAAAGGAAAAGCGGCTCGGCCTCCGGGATCCACTTACACCCGATGGAAAGATCGCCTCGATTTTCGGACTTCGTCAGGCTTCCCATCCGGCCGTGAATTCCGGCCACGGTTCCTTTACGAAGGTACGGCTGGCCTTCAAGGCAGTCGCCCGGAACGGGGAAGCACTGAAGAAGACGTTCGCGATTCACGCCCTCGAGATCGACGAGGATTGCGCGACCTTCGAGTGCGCCGCGGACATTTGGGAGTCCGGAGACCATGCGACGATCGAAGCGGACATCACTCACGGCGAAGAAAATTACATTATGCGGATCGAAGCCCTCGTGCACGACGGCGCACTTCCGGGATTATTAAGCGTAACCTTCGATAAAGGAAACCGGACTCGTTTCGAGGCCGCGATGAGGATGGTGGCGAAACGTTTCAAGGAGCTGAAGGATTTCTTCAAATATGCAAAAGGGGCGTGATCCTATCAAAAAAATCGAAAGTCCGGATCCGCAAGGAATCATTTGGGACCGGAAGCTTTTGATCGCCGACCTTGATCCGGTTCACCGGGCGTTCTTGCTCAAGCTCGCGTGCGATCTCGGGTTCGACACCCGAAAAATCCACGTGGCGAAGGACGCGACCGAAGCGCTCCATTTCGTCGAAGCAGAGGGCGTGACTACCGTTCTCTACGACGACTCCCTCGGG
Source organism: Bdellovibrionales bacterium (assembly GCA_043785205.1). Classification (GTDB taxonomy): domain Bacteria; phylum Bdellovibrionota; class UBA1018; order UBA1018; family UBA1018; genus JACMQW01. The sequence goes on along the minus strand of JAYVXM010000007.1, from coordinate 58 downwards.
ATCAATACGCTTGAAGCCATCCAAGAGGCGCTTCGAAAGGAAACCGCCGAAAGCGTGT
>JAYVXM010000006.1:0-2854 GCA_043785205.1 Bdellovibrionales bacterium | reverse complement strand
CGAAGTTGAGGTATACCGAACCCGGGCGCGAGAATTTTACCGCGACCGGGTTTTTTCTTTCGGGGGTGTAAATGAGCGACGGCCGGTACGATGAGCGCGGAAATCATTCCGAACGTCCGCGCGGCCCGCGCGTGCCGCCTCACCATCTTGAAGCCGAGCGCTCCGTCCTCGGCGCGATCCTCCTGAATAACGAGGCGATCCACCGGGTCGTCGAGCTCGGCATCGAGCCGCGCGATTTTTACCTCGAGCCTCACGGCCGCGTTTTCGAGACGCTTCTCTCGCTCTCCGCGCGTGGGCAAGCGCTCGACCTGATCACCCTTTCTTCCGCGCTCCGCGACCGCGGCTGGTACGAGGGGATCGGCGGCCAGCCGGCCCTGACCGCGCTCGTCGAGGACACCTTCTCGATCGGGAACGTGATCTACTACGCGAAGATCGTCCGCGAAAAGGCGCTCGTCCGCCGGATGATCGACGTCGCCGGCGAGATCACCCGCGACGCCTTCGACGGCGTCGATAACGTCGATGAATTCCTCGACGAGTCCGAGAAGAAAGTCTTCAGCGTCAGCGACATCCAATTCAATAAGTCGTTCTCTTCGATGCAGGACATCCTCGTCGCGAACATGCACTCGATCGAGGAAGCCGCCTCGAAGGGAAGCGCGGTCACCGGACTGGCGACGGGATTCGCCGATTTCGACAAGCTCACGGCCGGTCTTCAGCCCGGACAACTCATCATCGTCGGTGGCCGTCCCGCGATGGGGAAAACCTCGCTCGTCGTTTCCGCGGCCCAGAACGCGGCCTTGAAATCGAAGGCCGTCGTCATGATCTTCTCCCTCGAAATGTCGAAGGAGGAGCTCGTCATGCGGATGCTTTCTTCCCAGGCGCGGATCGATTCGAAACGCCTCCGCCTCGGTCGGCTCGTCGATCGCGATTGGCCGCGGCTTGCCCAGGCCGCCGATCAGCTCTCGAAGGCGAAGATTTTCATCGACGATTCCGGCGCGCTCACCGTGATGGACATGCGCGCGCGTTCGCGGCGGCTGATGGCCCAGGAGAAGAAGATCGACCTCATCGTCGTCGATTACATCCAGCTCATGCAGGGTTCGAAGAGCAGTCGCGGAGACGGTTCGCGCGAAAAGGAAATTTCCGAGATTTCGCGGAACTTGAAGTCGCTCGCGAAGGAGCTCAAGGTCCCGATCATCGGTCTCTCCCAGCTCTCGCGAGCCCTCGAGAGTCGCCCCGACAAACGTCCGATGCTTTCCGACCTGCGGGAATCGGGCGCCATCGAACAGGACGCCGACATCGTCGGGTTCGTGTACCGCGACGAGTACTACAATAAGGATTCGGAAGACCGGGGCATCGCCGAGTTCATTATCTCGAAACACCGGGCGGGCGAAACCGGGACGGTCCGCCTCGCGTTCATGGGCGAGTACACGCTCTTCGCCGACCTTGCGTCGGACGCCGCCCACACGCCGGTTCCGAACGGACCGAGCGGCGGGGGCGGAATTCGTCCGCGGGACGACGTCCAACTTTAGTTATCTTGTAATTTATTAATTATTTCATAGTGTTTACGCGTTTTGGCCCTTTAAGTTTTACTCGCCTTTAACTTCAACCCGGGTTATAAACCGCGCGTTGAACTCAAGTATAACTTTCCTTAAACCTCGAATTCTTCTGATGGGATGCGCGCTGGCGCTTTCCGTGATGGCGCCCGGCTGTTCGGTCGATCTCTTTTCAAAATCGAAACCGGACGACGCGATCACGGGTCGGGAAAAATATCGCGCGGTTCGTCCCGAGTGCGCGGGATTGAAACTCGAGCGGCCCGAGCTCGACCCCGCGAGCTTTCGCGCGCTTATCGGATGTTTCAGTTCGAACGGGTCGCTTCCCGAAATTTCGGCGCTGATTCGCGACGCTTCCGATCGGACAATTCGCCAGACGGTCGATCTTCTGAACTCGACGTTTCTCGCGGACGAGGCGGTCCGCGCGGATTCGCGAGGGATTGTCCGCGGACTCAAGCAGCGGAATCGCTGGGACGCGACCCTCGCCGGTTTCGCGCCGGCCTTCGGGGATCCGGCTCGGCTCCGCGCGCTCATCCGCCTCCTCTCGCTCGGAAACCGAGACCCACTCATCGTGAAGACCGTCCAGCGATTCGATCCGCGCGCCACACTCGCGGGATTCGAGCTTTTCTCGCGACTCGTGAAGGCGCCGGCCTTCGCCGAGCTGACCCGGAAGATCGCGGAGTCCCCGTTGTCGGTGGCCGAACGCGACCGCCTCCTCGAACTTCTGAGCGATTTCTTCCGTCGACCGACCGCGCGCGGGTCGGCGAATCTCCTCCTTCGGGATATGACGGCCGGGAAGTCGACGCCGCTCTGGAACTACGCGTTCGGAGAGGGGAGCGGGATTCTCGACGCGACCTCGCGTTTCGGCCTCCTCCTCCATGATTTCGCCGGTACGGAAGGGCTTCGCCGGCTTTCGCTCCTCCACCGCGGTTTTCAACGACCGGTGAGCTGCTGGGGCGACGGTAAAGTCTTCGCCGATCCGTGGCGAAACCTCTCCGAGGAGCTTCGCATCCACGCCGCCCACGGCGCCGGCGCGCTGCTCGGTTTCGTCGGCCGGTTCGCCCCGCTCACCGCCCTCGGCGTTCGCGACCTCTGCGCGATTCCGGACGAGTTCCTCGACGAGTACCCGGCGGCGATGAAGTTGACCGCTGGTCGCACCGGGGGGGAGTACCTCGGCGTGCTTTCCCATATTCTCTCCGGAGATTTCGGCGTTTCCGCGGGATATTTCGTAGGTGAGTGGGGCGTCCCGGTCACGGAAGCCCTGACGATTCTCGAAGCGAAACCCTGGTTCGGCGACCTCGTCCTCC
>JAYVXM010000005.1:0-2864 GCA_043785205.1 Bdellovibrionales bacterium | reverse complement strand
GCCGGAGCGAGGCGTACATCGTGCAGGTCGTTTCGTTCATGTGGTCGGTCGTAACCGCCATATGATCGGTCGTTTTCGCCATTCCATCGGTCGTGGTGGACATGTGATCCGTCGTCTTGGCCATTCCGTCGGTCGTCGTCGACATATGGTCGGTCGTCTTGGCCATTCCGTCGGTCGTCGTCGACATATGATCGGTCGTTTTCGCCATCCCATCCGTCGTATCGGACATGTGGTCGGTGGTCTTCGACATGTCGGTCGTGGTTTTCGCCATCCCGTCCGTAGTGCTCGACATATGGTCGGTGGTGCCCGCCATGTGGTCGGTCGTGTCTTCCATGTGATTGATCTTCCCGCACGCGGAGAGCGTGAGGGCGGCGCCGATAACGACGAGTACGGGGGTAAAACGCATGGGACGGATCCTCGGATGGGGGTGAACTTCCGGCGGACTTTAACCTCTCGACCAGACGAAGACAACGAATATCTGACTAAATTAGTCAGTTTTTAAGTATATGAATATTAAAGGTTTATCCAGATCGTGGAGAGCACGCTTCAGGCGTCGCGGTGGAGGGTTTTCGCGATCGCCGACTTCCAGCGCGCCATCTCCCGCCCTCGAGTCGCCGGATCCATCGCCGGTACGAACTCGCGGTCGATTTTCCAGCTCTTCTCGACGGCCGAAAGATCGCTCCAAATTCCGGCGCCGAGCCCCGCCGCGAAAATCGCGCCGAGCGAAGTCGTTTCGACATAGCGCGGACGTTTCAGTTTCAAGCCGAGAATGTCGGCTTGAAACTGCATGAGGAGATTATTCGCCGAAGCACCGCCGTCGACGTTCAGACCTTCGAGCGGGCGACCAAGATCCTGCTGCATGGCCGCGAGGAGATCCGCAATCTGGAAACCGATCCCCTCGAGGACCGCTCGCGCGAGGTGGGCCTTCGTCGTTCCGCGCGTGACGCCGGTGAGGAGTCCGGTCGAATCGGGACTCCAGTACGGAGCGCCGAGCCCGGTGAGCGCCGGGACGAAGGTGGCGCCGTCGGAAGACGGAACCGAGGCCGCCAGCGCCTCGATCTCGTTCGCGTCGCGGATCGCGCCGAGGCCGTCGCGAAACCATTGGACGGCCGCTCCGGCGACGAAGGTCGAGCCCTCGAGGGCGTAGGTAACGCTCGCGTCGTTCGTGACGTCACCGAGGGCCCAGGCGATGGTGGTGAGCAAGCGATAGTTCGAATAGACCGGCTTCGCACCCGTATTCATCAGCAGAAACGCGCCGGTTCCGTACGTGCATTTCGCCTGACCCGCGCGCGTGCACGCCTGCCCAAGGAGAGCGGACTGCTGATCGCCGAGGACGCCGGTGATCGGAATTCCGTCGGGTAGAAATCCCGCGCCTTTCGTCACTCCGAATTTTCCGTTCGATGCCACGACGCGCGGCCAGATCGCCTTCGGAACTCCGAGGGCGGAGCAGAGCGATTCGTCGAAGACGCGCTTCTCGAGGTGGAACGCGAGGGTTCGGGAAGCGTTCGAAGGTTCCGTCACCGGATCCGGATTTCCGGTCAGTTTCGCGACGAGGAAACTATCGATCGTTCCGCACGCGAGGCGACCTTCCTTCGCGGCCCGGCCGACCGCCGGCCAGTTTTGGATGGCCCACGCGGCCTTCGTTCCCGAGAAGTACGGATCGAGGAGAAGTCCGGTCGCCCGCTGGAATATCTTTTCAAGCGACTGCTTTTTCAGGGAATCGCAAAAATCGGCGGTCCGGCGATCTTGCCAGACGATCGCGTTCGCGAGGGACTCGCCGGTTTTCCGGTCCCAAAAGCAGAGCGTCTCGCGTTGGTTCGTGATGCCGATCGCGACGATCGCTTTCGCGTCGATGACGGACTTCCCGAGCACGGCGGCGACACTTTCTCCGACGGCTTTCCAAATCTCTTTCGGATCGTGCTCGACCCAGCCGGGTTTCGGAAAGTGCTGCGGAAAATCTACCGAAGCTTCCGCGACGAGATTCAGCTCGGTGTCCATCACGATCGCGGTCGTGCCGGTCGTTCCTTCGTCGATCGCGAGGAGGTAGTTCTTCTTCTTCATGCCGAAACGTTACCGAACCCCGCGGAAAAGAAAAAGGGCGGCGTCCCGAAGGACGCCGCCCTTTTAAAAATTTCGGACTACTCCTGGATCAGGCAGTAGCCTTCGTTCGTCTGGTAATTGATTTTCACGTTCAGCTCGCGGAGTTTTTCGCGGAGCTTCGAGAGGTGGAAGTCGAACGCCTTCGGGCTGAGGGCTTCGCTCTTCCAGACTTCGCCGATGATTTCTTCGCGATTCAACCGACGTTCCGGATTTCGGAAGAAGAGCGCGAGGATCTTATACTCGGTCTGGGTCAGCTGAATGGTCTTCTGGACGTTGTCGCGAGTCACGGTCTGGGTGAAGGTGTCGAGCGTGAGGTCCTTGAAGCGAGGCTTCGCGAGCGCGACGCCCGTCTGGCCCTTTTCGTTCAAGATCCGGTTGATCTTGAAAAGAATCTCGTTCTTGTTCACCGGCTTCACGAAAAAGTCGCGAGCGCCTTTTTTAAAGCAGTCCTGGAGGATTTTGTAGTCATCCGACGCCGAAACGACCGCGAACGGCATTTCGAGAGAAGCGTTCGTGCCGAGGAAGTTCGTGAACTCCCCGTCCGGCAAATGAAGGTCTGCGATCAAGAGCTCGGGCTTTTTGTTGTCGCTGCTTAAGATGGCATCTTTCAAATCATTCAACGATTTGAAATATTGCGCCTCAAATCCGGATTGAAACATCTTTTGGTACAGGAGAATCGCGTCTTCGTCGTCTTCGAGTACCCATAAATGCGCCATGTCTTTCGCCACTCCAGCCGATGCGAACAAATTAGTGTTCAGCATAGT
>JAYVXM010000004.1:0-9384 GCA_043785205.1 Bdellovibrionales bacterium | reverse complement strand
CCGCAGTCGGACGCGGTCACCGGGCTCATCGCGACTCATTCGGGAGTGACTACCGCTCCGTCCATGGCGGGCGACCTTTACCTCCGGGTGGAAACTTCTTACGAGTCTACCCCAACCTTGATTGATCCCCAGTTCACTTGCTCGATCCCTCCCGGTAGCGCGACCGTCACCACGACGTGCACCGGAAAAATACCGGAAGGTCAGCTCCACTTCAGCTCCATTCACTTTACCGTCGGAACCTCGAATCCGGCGAGTTGCAGTATTTTGATTTTTCGGCCGTATTTTTACCTCGGATCGACGGCGGCGCTTTTCAATCCGCCCTGGGATAGCACGGTCACGGGAGCGGTTTGTAACACGACCGGGGGCCCGAACGGAGGTCCGACGGAACCGAACTGTTACGACGGCGTGGCGAAGCAAATCGTCACGAGCTTTCCGACCTATACCGGAATGTATTTCCTGACCTCCGAAGCTAGCGAAAAGGAATACACCGCGGACTCCGCGAATTTGAAGCATTCGGGGACCAATCGGTGGACGTGTAACAATAAGGTCGATCAGACCGCGGGTATAGCGGGTAGTTACGTCGCGAATTCGATGCAAAACTATTCGGTCGAATGCCGGGATAAATACTACGATCTACAAAAACAGATCATCCTCACGCTCGGGGATGCGGATACCGCGGCTAGCGAAACTCCCGGCGCACCGACCGACCAATTCGACGATTGGCTTGCTCCGTAAGCGAGCTTAACCGAGCGCCCGCTCAAGATCCTTCAGAAGATCCGCGAGATCCTCGATACCTACGCTCACGCGCACGAGGTTGTCGTGAATGCCGAGTGCCTTCCGATTTTCCGCCGGAACGGAAGCATGAGTCATGATCGCCGGATGCTCGATTAGGGATTCGACGCCGCCGAGGCTTTCCGCGAGGGTGAAGAGCTTCACGCGTTCGAGGAAGCGGCGAGCTTCCGGAAGTCCGCCCTTGATGAAGAAGGTGATCATCCCTCCGAATCCGGACATCTGTTTTTTCGCCAGCGCGTGCTGGGGATGGGACGGGAGTCCCGGATAGATCACGCGCTCGATTTTCGGGTGTTTTTCGAGGTACTCGGCGACCTTCATCGCGTTCTGGGCGTGGCGGTCCATCCTGACGTGAAGGGTCTTCAGCCCGCGCATCACGAGAAAGCAGTCCATCGGGGCGGGTACGGCGCCCACCGCGTTCTGGATGAACTTGAGCTTTTCGTAGAGCGCGTCATCGCTCGTCACGAGCGCACCGCCGACGACGTCGGAATGGCCGTTCATGTACTTCGTCACGGAGTGAAGCGCGACGTCCGCGCCGAGCGCGAGCGGCCTCTGGAAATAGGCGGACATGAAGGTGTTGTCCACGACGGACAGCGCGCCCTTCCTCCGGGCGAGTTCCGACAGCTTCGCGATATCGACGATTTTCAGCGTTGGATTCGTCGGCGTTTCGATCCAAAGGAGTTTCGTCGCCGGTCGGAACGCGGCTTCGGTCTTCGCGAGATCGGTCAGGTCAACGAACGTGAATTCGAGGCCGAACTGCCGATAAACGCGCTCGAAGAGGCGGTAAGTCCCCCCGTAAACGTCGTCGCAGCAAACGACGTGATCGCCTGCTTTCAGCGTATGGAGAATGCAGTCGGTGGTCGCCAGGCCCGACGAAAACGCGAGCCCGTATTTTCCACCCTCGAGCGCGGCGAGGCACTGCTGGTACGCCGTCCGCGTCGGGTTGTCGGTCCGGGAATACTCGTAGCCCGTATGTTCGCCCGGCGAGACCTGGGCGTAGGTGCTCGTCTGGTAGATCGGCGTCATCACCGCGCCGGATTTGGCTTCCGGAGGCTGGCCGGCATGGATCGCGCGCGTGGCGAATCCGGTTTCGAGATCGCGGGGATTTCCTTGGCTCATAATTTCAATCCATAGGGCGTCGCCGCCCCTTCAATCAGGGTGACTTTCGGCATTCGACGGGCGGATTTTCCGAGAAAACCATTCTCCTCCATCCAGGTGTCGTTCCAGAGCTTCGACATATACCGATCGCCGCTGTCCGGAAGGATCACGAGGACGTTCTTTGCCTTCGCTGCCGAGCCTTGGCTCTCCGCCCAGGCGAGTGCCGCGACGAGCGCGGTTCCGGCCGACGTGCCGACGAAGAGGCCCTCGTCGGTAAGGAGCCGCCGCGCCATCGTGAGGGAATCGAGGTCGGTGACCGGCATGACGGCGTCGAGCATCGGAAGTTCGAAGTTCGCCGGGATGAAGTCCTCGCCGATTCCTTCGACTTTATAGGGAGACGCCGGCTTCGTCGGCTTCCCGGTCGTATAAACGTCGTAAATGATCGAGCCGACGGGATCCGCGCAAACCAATTTCACGGAAGGTTTCTTTTCCTTCAAGTATTGGCCGGTCCCGGTGATCGTACCTCCGGTGCCCATGCCGGCGACGAGCACGTCGATCTCCGGCATCTGCCCGAAGATTTCCGGGCCGGTGCGCTCGTAGTGCGCGCGGCGATTCGCGAGGTTGTCGTACTGGTTCACGAGGAACGAATTCGGAGTCTCCTTCGCGATCCGGCGGGCGACGCTATAGTGCGAGCGCGGATCGGTAGGCTCCACGCCGGAAGGAGTGAGGATGACTTCGGCGCCGAAGGCGCGGAGGAAGTTAATTTTTTCCGCGGCCATCTTGTCGGGTAGGACGAAGACGGCCCGGTATCCCTTGATCGCCGCGGCCATGCCGAGGCCGATGCCGGTATTCCCGCTCGTCGCTTCGACGACGGTTCCGCCCGGCCGAAGTTCGCCGCGCTTTTCGGCGTCCTCGATCAGATAGCCGCCGATCCGGTCTTTCACGGAACCGCCCGGATTCATGAATTCGAGCTTCGCGAAGAAGTTCGCCGTGGTCGACTTCCCGTTCCACTCCCGGACCGAGCGGTCGAGGCGGACGATCGGGGTGTTACCAATGGCGGCCAGGGCGTTCGGAAGGAGATTCGGGTTCGTCATAGGGGACCTCGCGCCTAGGCGTTATGACCCAAGCGCTCCTTCAATTCAAGCCCAGTCGCGAGCGCAGAAATCCGCGCGACCGCCCCGTAAACCTGTTCCAAGGAAAGATCCTCTCCCACGCCGTCGTCGGCGTCCTCCCGGAGGTCGCTCATGCAGAGTTTTCGGAAAACCATGCCCTGCGAGTTCAGATTTTCTTCGATCCCCCGTTCGGTATTCGTCCGCAGAAACCCTCCGATCAACTCGCAGCCGAAGAGGTAAATCACGGGTTCGGAGGCCAGGCGGTCGACGAGGGTCGCCGTCGGGACGCCTTCCTGGACGACGAGCGAGTCGATGTGGCGCTTGTTCTTTCCGACCGACATCTTGTTCTTCGTCCGGCGATTCATCATGCGGATTTCCTCCGCCGAATGGGCGACCATGATGCCGATTCCGTAAGTCCCGGCGTTATTCTTCACGAAGGCGAACGGCTCGGTCTTGATCCCCTTGGCGTCGTAGGCGGCCTTGGTTTTCCCCAGGACTCGGTCGACGGCATCGGCCACCCGATCGATTCCGACGTCCTCGTTGAAATCGACGCCCGCTACTTCCTCGGTTTCGATTTGGATGATCCACGGATCGAAACCGGCGATCTCGGCGAACTCCTTCGCGAGTTTATTATAGTGCCGAAAATGTTCGCTCTTCTTCCGCGTGTGCCATCCGAGGCGGTGTGAGGGAAGGATCGGCTGCCGGATCGTATCGAGTACCGGGGGATAGCCGCCGGAGAAGTCGTTATTGAGAAGGATGACGTCCGGTACGAATCCGTTCGCTAATCGAGCGGCCCCGTCGACGACGCGGACGGGACTCACCGCGACCGTCTTGTCGGACGCCGTTCTCAGGACCATGCCGTCTTCGACTTCCGGCTCGGACAACCATCCGATCTGGACTTCGAACCCCGCCTTTTCGACGAGCGTCCGGAGGAAATAGAGGTTTTCCAGATAGTAAGTATTCGTCGTGTGGAACTCGGGGAGGATCAAAATGCGGCGCGGATCAGGGATGCCGGCTTCCGCCGCGCGGGCGAGGAGCGCATCCCGGAAGATCGGGGGGGCCGTCCGGTGATCTTCGGCGCAGACGTTGTTGAACCCGGCCGGGTAGAGGTTGCTGTCGACGGGCACGATTTTATGGCCGGAGTCCCGCAGATCGACCGAGCAGTACATCGGCGGCATCGCGTCCTTTGCCCGTAGCGAATACCACGCGCGAATCTCCGTTTCCTTCGCGCGGATCTTCCCGGCGATCCCGCGCTTGAAAGCGAGGTGATCGTTCGCGTCGATGAGGCTCTTTTTCGGCCGTCTCGGCGAAGCCGCCTTCTTTTCGGACTCGTCAGGATTCGATTCGGTCATGAGCGGGTTTCCTTCGATTGCATTTTCGTGATGACGGTTTTCAAATTTTCGCGGTCGCGAAAGGTTTCGAGCAGAAGCTTCTCGGCGTTACGGCAGCCTTCCTGAAGCTTGTCCGCGAGCTCCTTCTTCGCGATCTTCAGTTTGGTCTTCGGCATTTTTCCGGGAGCGAGGGGAGGTTCGGCGCAAACGCGGCGGTAATTCCGGAGCGAAGCGACGAAGGTTTCGGAGGCTTGCGCGATTTCGTCGTCGCCGAGCTTCTTCGCCGCCCGCGCGAGGAGGGTCCCCATTTCAAGGACGCAGATTCCTTTCCGCGCGATCTGATCGAGAATCTGATCTTCGGGGAGCGTTTTACCGGAAGGGAGGGCGTCGCATCGATTCGATTTCAACAGAAGCGAGACGAGGAACGAATTCGCGGTCTCCCGCTCGAGCTCGGGATCGTTCTCGGCGATCGCCTGGAACGCGACCAGCGTCTTTTCCGTTTCGAAATTCTGGCCGAGCCCGGCCTGAGCGTGGGCGCGGATCAGCAGCGCCTTCGCGCGAAAGGTCGCGCCGAGCTCCTTCTGGTCGAGAAGTTCTTCCGAAACGAGGTAGGCCTCGCTGAACTTCGAAGCGTCGAGGTAGGACTGGCCGAGGTAGGTCCGCGCCTCGTTCCCCAGATCACTCCGGCCGCGAATCTCGATGACGGAGAGAAAGACCGGAATCGCCGCGTCCGGATTTTTCGTGAAGAGGTAAGACTGGGCAAGGTGGTACCGCGCGTCCACCGACTCGGGAGTGCCCGAATAGTGATTCACGTACTCCTCGAGGAGTTTCGTCGCGCCCTTGAAGTTCCGGGCCGCGAATTTTTCCATCGCCGTGCTCCAGAGTTCCGCCGCCTTCGTGGATTCTTCCGCCGAGACCTGATCCACGAGCCGTTTCGGATCGGTCGGAGCGGGAGTCGGCGAAGCCGCGAAAGCCGGAACGTTCATGTTAAAGAGAAGGGCGATCAAACAATACCGATACATGGTAAAGATCCTCCAGCCCGTGGACGTCCCGAGCGAGCTCCGGGAGTTGCACGTAAAAAAGTTTTCGCTCCGGGTTCACCGCCGATTTTTCGGCCGACTTTCGGAGGAGTCCATACGCGATGCGCTCCCGCTCCTGGAGGGCTTCGATCAGTTTTTCCGCCGGGTCGGTCGCGCCGGGTTCGAGCGTGAGGTGTCCGAGGGAGCGGTTCAGCAGGACGCCGTCGAAATGGAATCCGCGCACGTGGATCTGGTCGAGAAAATGCCCAATCTCGGCGGCGGTCTCCGGCGTCGGCGCGGCCACGAGCAGGAAACCGATTTCCTCCGACTGGAGGAGGCGGTGGATCGACTTGAGCTTCCTAAGGAAATTTTCCTGAACTTCGAAGAGTGCTTCGCCGAAATCGAAAAGCTGGTTCACGAAACCGGTTCCGGTGAGTTTTTCGAGTATGTTGAAGGCTTTCCGCATCCCGAAGGCGAGGAGACGGTTCGCCGGCATGACGAGGAAGCGGATCATCTTCTCCTCGAAGAATCGGGCGAGGAGTTGGGGCGCCTCGAGGAACGAGAGGGTGTTCCGGCTCGGCGGCGTGTCGAGAATGATGAGATCGAACTCCGAGCGCCCGTGAAAGTGTACGAGTTCTTCGAGCGCGAGGTATTCGTTCGCGCCCGAAAAATCCTGGGAAAAGGTGGTCAAGATCGGGTTCCGAAAGATTCGCTGAACGGCTTCTTCGTTCGTAGTGAGGGAGCGGATCAGGCGTTCGAAGCTTTCGCGACTGTTCGGCATCAGCGCGGAGAAGCGCCCCTTCACTTCGCGTCCGCACGCCTTTGCCAGTGCCGCGGTCAGATCCGTCGGTTCGTGTCCGAGCTTATCGAGTCCGAGGGAAGTCGCGAGTCGTTTCGCCGGGTCGATGGTGATGACGATCACCCGCTTTCCTTCGAGCGCCGCGCGAACGGCGAGGCTCGCGCTCACGGTCGTCTTCCCGACGCCGCCGGTTCCGCATGTGATGAGTACGCGTCGATTCGCGATCGAGTCGAAGAGCGTGCTCATCGGGCGACTTCCGAACGAAGGCGGTCCGTGATTTCCCCGGCGATCGTCGCGAAGGCGGCCTCGCGGGGGGGCGGCAGGAAAGGAAATTCCAGGTAGTCTTCGCCTTCCCAGAGGGCGAGATTGTCGGCCTCGAGGCCCGCCTTTCTCACGGCGTGCTCCGCCGCGGTCGCGGCGAACGGCCGGTCTTCCGGATAGTCGCGGCGGGAAAGGGGCGCGGGGAACCGGCGATTCACGACGAGCGCGCAGTCCGCGTCCGGGAAAATACGGCGAATCTGGGTGCGAAGTTCGAGCCCCTCGACGAGCGGCATTTCCTCCGGCAGCGAGACGATCAGGTGGCCGACGAATTTCGGATCGGAAAGCGTCGCGACCATCGCCGCCGCGTCCTTGGCGAGCGGACTGCCCGCGAAGAGCGAGCCCCAGTTGAAGAGCGATTGGAAAAGGGTCAGCCCGTGACCGGTGGCCGGCATGTCGACGACGACGCGCGCGTAGTTCCGCGTCTCGTACCAAATCTTGCCGATTAGCACGAGCTCCCGAATCCCGGGCGCCGCTTTCGCGAGGTAACGCATGAACCGGTTCTGGAGAAAAACTTTCACCAAGTTCGGCGCTCCGATTTTTCGCCCGGCGTATTCCTCGAATGCGGCGGTCGCCTCGTTGTTTAGGTGATCGAGCCGTGCAGAGAGCTTTTTCAATTCGTAGGCCGGGCGGAGCGGATCCTCGATCGAGACGAGAAGGGTCCGGTGCGTTTCGGAGAGGAGCCGAGCGGTGGCCAGCGCGACGGTCGATTTTCCGACCCCGCCCTTACCCTGGACGAAGAGAAGCGGTCGTTCCAGAATCGTACGCTGAGAAGGCGATTGCCCGGCGGTGCCCATTTCCAAACCGGAATCAAAACATACGGATAGGACGGTTTCCAGGGAACAATTCGTAGGTGAAGCACTGTGTCGAGCCCTCATCCCACTTGCTGTTCGCCGAACATCCCTTTTAAATGGCAAGACGCCTTTTCCCCTTATCAACGCCAGGAGATCTACGGATGAGTTACGCAATGAATCGAAAACTTTTGGGTGTCACGGTGATTGCGATCTTAGGCCTTTTCGCTTGCGGCGGTCCGAAGGCCTTCACGAAGGGCGAATACGATGACCCGACCCGCGTCGAGCTCCTGGACGATAAATTCAACGAAGCCGATATGCAGCAGATGTCGGACACCATCGTGAAGGCGATCATCGCTTGTCCGGAAATCAGCGCCGACAAGCGCCCCGTCGTGATCGTCGATCAGGTGAAGAACAATACCGAAGAGCATATCGACATGCAGTCGCTGACGGATAAGATCCGCACGGCGCTCATCAAAACCCGCCGGGTGAAGTTCGTCGATAAGGACGCGCGCGAGACCCTCGACGAAGAGTATCGGTATAACGAAGCCGGAAACGTCGCGAAGGAAAAAGCGAAGAAACGCGGCAAGCAAACCGGCGCGGATTACGTGATGCGCGGAGCGATGGCGACGAACATCCAGCAAGTCGGGAACGACAAGTTCATCTACTACAAGCTCACGATGAACCTCGTGAACCTCGAATCTTCCGAAATCGACTGCACGGAAGAAAAGGAACTTCGGAAGCAATACCGTAAGCGCAGCGTCGGGCTCTAAGGTCGTTTGGGACCGACACGCGCCTTCCGCCGCCCATGCTCGTTCGTCGTCGTGCTCACGCTGGGGCTCGTCGGGTGCTCGAGCACGCGTATGAACGACACGAAAATCGATTCGATGTTCCGGGCGGGCGACTACGAAGGCGCTTCGAACCAGCTTAAGGAAGGGTTCGAAAAGGAAACGCTCGAAGGGAAGGACGGCCTTCTTTACTTGCTCGATCTCGGACTATCGCTCCATACCGCCGGGAAATACGAGGAATCGACGAAGTATTTCCGGATGGCCGACCAGGCGGTCGAGATCAAGGACTATACGAGCCTTTCGACGGAGGCGGCGACGCTTCTCGCGAGCGATACGATCAAGCAGTACAAGGGCGAGGATTTCGAAAACGTCCTCATCAGCGCCTACCTCGCGATGGACTACGCTCTCGAAGGAAAACGCGAGGACGCGATCGTCGAGGCGAAACGCGTGAATCGGAAGCTCTACATGATGACGACCGAGGGGAAGCGGAACTATAAGCAAAACGCTTTCGCCCGCTACCTTTCCGCCACCTTGTACGAAGCGGATCGGAATTGGAACGACGCGAACGTCGACTATAAATTCGCCGCCGATCTCCTGCCGACCCTGCCGATGATCGGGCGGGATCTCTGGGCCATGGCCTGGAAGTTGAAGAACCGCGACGACCTCGCGACGCTCGAAGAAAAATATCACCTTACGGAAGCGGACAAGAACGCCGCGAAAAAGCGAGTTTCCCCGGATCGCCCCGCGGAAATCGTGGTGCTCTTCCAAAACGGGATCTCCCCGAAAAAAATCCCCGAACCGAACTTCCCGTCCGTCCCGCGTTTCGTGCCGCGCGGAAATCCGGTCACCGGCGGGGAGGCCATCGTTTCGGCCGCCGGGAACGGCGAGGAAATCGGTCGGGGAAAAACGGCCTCGCTCATGGACATCGAATCGGTCGCGATCCAGAATTTGAAGGAAAAGTGGGGCGGCCTCCTCGCTAAGAAAATCGGCGGGGCCGTGGTGAAGCACACGATCGGGAACATCATCGACTCGAAAACGGGGAATAGCGGACTCGGTTCGCTCGTCGCGCTCGCGCTCTACGCCGCCGACCAGGCCGACACGCGTTCGTGGAACCTCCTCCCGAAAAGCCTCGAAATCACCCGCATCCCGGTTACGGCGGGCACGTACACCGTCGCGCTCCATCCGATCGGGGCGGGGGCGCTACCGCCGAAAACGGTGCAGGTAAAAAGCGGCGAGAAAATTTTCGTAAATTTCCGCTACATGCCTTGAACGGTCTAAAGCGGCCAGGACGTCGGAACGGTTAGTAAGCGCCGACGAGAATCGCGAGCTGGAACGCGAC
>JAYVXM010000003.1:0-2873 GCA_043785205.1 Bdellovibrionales bacterium | reverse complement strand
CCCCCTTACGTAAACCAACCCGATTTGCAAGTCGGTAAAGCCAACTTAAATAGGGGTTGTAAACCACGGCTACAACCCGCGAAGTTCGGCTCAAACGGGGCTTTAAATCCGATAGCAAACCTTCGATGTCATAATGATGATTAAAGGCGCCGTTCAATACGATTGCCGTACGCAGGTTACGCTCGGATACTAGCTCCGGAATTACTTCTTGAGCAGAAATCACGGCGCTACTCGGACATTTAACGAACTGGTTTAAGGTCGGATTTTGGTTGGGTGACAATTCCCAATGAAGGACTTTGTCGTAGTAACGGGTCACGGAGGATATTTCCGCTCCGACCAACGAATAAGTATAATTTCTCCAGCTCATTTGATTCTCACCGGTCCGTCTTCTTAACGATTTCGATATCCATAAAGCTCGCTAGACGCGGCGTCAGTCGAACCAAAAGGTTATCGAGTTTAGTCATCAGATTAAAAGATTTCGATGGCACTAATGACCAACTCCTCAAACCTCCCGCGAACCAATACCGAAACGGGGAGTGAGGCGTAAGCGAGACAATTTCGAGGTCGGGGAATAGTTTTTGAAATTTTTTCCGGTCCCTTATGAAAACCATCCATGCCAAGGCGATATTTGCGTCCGATAAGGGGCCTTTTGAGTCGAACTTCCAGTCCTTCGCTTGGGGGCGAAAGGGTTCGTGATGGATGAACTTGTAGAGTGGAGTGCTCAACCAGCCTAAATAGGGATCGATGACGAGGCATCGCCCTCCCGGTTTGAGGCATCGCTGCGCTTCACGTAAGAACTTCTCGACGTCGGGAATATGGTGAAAAACGTCAAACATCAAAATTGCCCGCAAGGCGTTATCCCCAAATGGCATCGCGCAAGCGTCAAGTTTCTGATCGATTTCCGGATAAGAAATCACGTCGGAAGTTACGACGTCCGGAAGGGCTTCTTTAACGAACCCCGCGCCGGACCCAAGCTCGAGTGCGACGCCGTCTTTTGGACAGCGACTTAACGTAGCAGCGTAACGTTTATAAATTTCGAAATAAAACTGAGTCAAAAACCCTTTTCGCTTAATGGCGAATCGGAGATCTTGGAATCTGTTTGGGTCGTCAATAGAACGATCTTTCAAACGGGCCTTTTCCGCAGACATACCTGACACCTTCGTTGGGGAAACCAGGTTTTGACATTAGCCAATAACCAACTGTAAATCCATGGAAACGCTCCTGTTAATAGGTCAGTTAGGCAACCACTCATGAATCGGTCCAATATACGGTTTATCGTCGTACCGCTTCTGCTCATTCTTTCCGCCTTTACCTACTCCGAGCTAAAGGGCCCCAACTGGGAAAATGGCCAGAGCGATCCAGAGTACGCCTATCTTCTGAACTCACTCAATATTCTCAAGTTGACCCCGCCGGATATGGTCGAACATCCGGGTACGACGTTACAAACCCTTGGAGCGGGACTCCTATTTCTTAAGTCCTCCGTCGACGGGAACTCGGATTCGTCTCTGACAATCGTCGACAAAGTCTTAAAAAATCCGGAAAATTTTTTGCGTTTCCTCAGGGGATTTCTGATTTTTTTCAACTCCGCTTTAGTTTTTATACTTGGCGTTTTTACGTTCAGACTCACTGCAAATATCGGCTGCTCCATCGCCCTCCAAACGATCCCGTTTTTGAGTACCGGAGTATTTTCTAGTTTTACTCGTTTCACGCCGGAGCCATTACTCTTCGCCTCGAGCCAATGCGTGGTTTTGCTGTTAGTTGCGTATATTTTTTCGAAAGAGTTCAAAAAAGAGAAGCTGATTCTTTTTATAGGACTTATCGTAGGAGTTTCTATCGCGACTAAGGTGACTTTCGTTCCGCTCTGTACATTATTTTTTCTCATTCCGAACAATCGAGAAAAAATAAAAAGCGGCCTAATTGCTTTAGCCGCGTTTACGATCGCTATTCTACCGATTCTTCCGAACGTCCGGCAAATGTCCGCGTTTTGGAAAAACGTCGCCATCCATCGCGGTAATTATGGGTCCGGCGAAACGGGGATGCCGGCTTTAAGCACGTTAGCTGGGAATCTTAGGACGCTCGTTACCCTAGATATGGTCTTCTTACCCGTTCTTCTACTTTCGTTGGTCACCTATTTCATGAATCGATCTGCGATAGAGGAGGCTGATCCGAAAAGAAAAAGGGCGTGGTCAGTAGTCTGCGTTTTGAGCCTGAGCTTATTCGCCCAAGTCCTTCTCACGACTAAATCTCCTGACCCTCGCTATCTCATTCCGTCGACGTCCTTGACTGCTTTGCTATTATTTTTAAACTTCTACCTTTGGCCCGCCCGCTTTAAAAAATTGGGAGGTGCGCTTTGGATCGCATTAACCCTATTTTTAACATTGAATTCGTTTCGTTCCGCCATAGGTACCGTCGCTGGGATTTGGAAAAATCGGGACGAATTCCAGGCCGCTAGAAATATTATTGAAACTAAGTACCCGAAATGTACCGTAGTCGATTATTATAATTCGCTCTCGAAAGAGTATGCTTTAGCGTTTGGGAATTCGTGGGTTTCTCATAGATATGGCTCCGCCCTCGAGAGAGCTTACCCGGGCCAACTATTCTACAACCTTTGGGGAAAATACTTTTACACTTTTTCCGATGCGCATGTCGACTTGGACGCTTTGAAGAAAAGAGAATGCGTTCTAATGCGAGGAAATCCCTTCACCGAAAGCCGCGTGCAATATCTACCCGCATTTAAAATCGAGCCGGTTTTCCAAGGCGACATTGCGGCTCTTTATCTCGTGGACTTTTAGGTTTAAACTATTTTGCGCCTAAAACCGCGCGAATTGAAAGAGATCCGGCGATTTCAGAAAGACCTGGAATCGCCTCGGCGA
>JAYVXM010000002.1:0-2875 GCA_043785205.1 Bdellovibrionales bacterium | reverse complement strand
TCGCCGGTCAGGTCGTAGTTCTGCTTCTCCGACTCCGCGTTCGGAACGAGGTATCCGCGGATCGTTCCGTCGGCGTAGGCGTCGACAAGGGCCTGTTTCGCGCTTCCGTCGCCTTTGATGTTCAAGTTCATCCGCTCGCCGGCCTTGCAGTAGGACGAAAGGATGAAGCCCGCGACGAGCGCCTCGCCGAAGGCGCGGGAACTTTCCCCGGTTAGGGAGTGGGTCTCCGACAGCGCGCGGGCGAGAGCCGTGCAGCGGATCGCAACGCCGCGAAGGGTGCCGGTTTTGGAAATGCATTTCTGCCAGACGTCGCTCATAAGGATAGGCCCGTCACTTTCCCGAATTTCGACCGAGGGCGCAAGTCTCGTATGTAAAGCTCAGTTATTTCATAAGCTTATTACGACGTGACTTTTTCGAAACTTTGCCCTATAACGCAATGTATTACTTCTCCCCCGAAGGGGATACGCACTCAAGAACGGTGCCCCGGTTTCGAAGTCGTCGAAACCGGGGTCCTTTAAATCGAATGGAGTCCGCCCGTGAAATTTTTGAAGTCTACCCTTTCCGTATTTCTGGTTCTCGCCGCCGCCGTGAGCGGATCCGCCCGAGCGAGCTGCCCGCAAATCGAAGGGAAATACAACTACACCTGCACGGTCGCGAAGGATGCTAAGGCGGAGTTCGCCACCGCCCTCGACGTTTCCGGATCGATGATCGTCGAGCAAAAGGGTTGCGACTCGTACACGTTCATCAATCCGAAATCCCAAGTCACCGAGGAGTTCAATCTCCTCGACATGACCACGAGCGATGAAACCAGCCAGGCGAAGATCAGCACGTCGGACGCCGACGTCATCAAGTTCAAGACCATCGAGCACAAGCGCACGGCGAGCGGCCTCGAAAGCCTCACCTCCCAAGTCACGAAGGGAACGATCCGGAAGAAAAAAGACGGATTCTCCCTGAAGGGAAAAGAGCGCTCGCGTGTCCTCGGCATCTTCGGCAAGCGGCATGGAAAATTCACCTGCCGGTTTATGACCGCAAACTAAGTTTACGTCCGCGAACACAAGTTCCCGACGTCCCAAAGAAAAGGCCCGGTTCGGATTTCCGAACCGGGCCTTTTTATTTGGACTGAAATTTTCGAATTACATCCCGCCGAAGCCGCCACCCATGTCGGGGGATCCCATCGGCATCGACGACTCTTTCTTCGGCTTTTCGGCGATCATCGTTTCCGTAGTGAGCATCAGAGACGCGACGGAAGCCGCGTTCTGAAGCGCGCAACGGGCGACTTTCGCCGGATCGATCACGCCGGCCGCGAGAAGATCTTCGTACTTCTCGGTGAGGGCGTTGAATCCGAAGGAAGGCGAAGGGTTCGAGCTGACCTTGTCAATCACGATCGAGCCTTCATGACCTGCGTTGTACGCGATCATGCGGAGCGGTTCCTGAACTGCGCGGGCGATGATGTTGATCCCGGCTTGTTCTTCCGGATTCGCACCCTTGATCCCTTCGAGAATTTTCGAAGCGCGAAGGAGAGCGGTTCCGCCGCCGGGAACGATGCCTTCTTCTACGGCCGCACGGGTCGCGTTGAGGGCGTCTTCGACGCGAGCCTTCTTTTCCTTCATTTCGACTTCGGAAGCGGCGCCGACGTTGATGACGGCCACGCCGCCGACGAGCTTCGCGAGACGCTCTTGGAGCTTCTCCCGATCGTAGTCGGAGGAGGTTTCCTCGACTTGAGCGCGAATTTGCTTCACGCGCGCTTCAACGTCGCCTTTTTTACCGGCGCCGTCGACGATCGTCGTGTTGTCCTTGTCGATCGTGATTTTCTTCGCTTGGCCGAGGTCTTCGAGACGAGCCATCTCGAGTTTGTGGCCCATGTCTTCGGAGATCACCTTGCCGCCCGTGAGGGTGGCGATGTCTTCCATCATTTCCTTACGGCGATCACCGAAACCCGGCGCCTTCACGGCGGCGACTTGGATCGTTCCGCGGAGTTTGTTCACGACGAGGGTCGCGAGGGCTTCGCCTTCGATGTCTTCCGCGATGATCATGAGCGGCTTCGACTTCTGTACGACTTTCTCGAGAACCGGAAGGAGGTCCTTCATGTTCGAGACCTTCTTGTCGAAAAGAAGGATGTACGGGTTATCAAGGACGCATTCCATGCGCTCCGGATTCGTGACGAAATACGGGGAAGCATAGCCGCGATCGAACTGCATCCCTTCGACGACGTCGAGGGTCGTTTCGGCGGTCTTCGCTTCTTCGACCGTGATCACGCCTTCTTTGCCTACTTTTTCCATCGCTTCGGCGATGAGCTTGCCGATTTCCGCGTCGTTGTTCGCGGAGATCGTGCCGACTTGGGCCACTTCTTTTTGGTCCTTGATCGGTTTGGAGATTTTCTTGAGCTCGTTCACGATGGCCGTGACGGCCAGGTCGATCCCGCGCTTCACCGGCATCGGATTCAAGCCCGCAGCCACGATCTTCGCGCCTTCGCGGTAGATCGCTTGCGCGAGAACGGTGGCGGTCGTCGTGCCGTCGCCGGCGTCGTCGTTCGTCTTCGAAGCGACTTCCTTCACCATTTGGGCGCCCATGTTTTCGAACTTATCGGAGAGTTCGATTTCCTTGGCGACGGTGACGCCGTCTTTCGTGATGTTCGGCGCACCGAACGATTTTTCAATGACGACGTTACGGCCCTTAGGGCCCAGGGTGACTTTCACGGCGTCGGCGAGGACGTTCACGCCGTTCAGAATCGAGGCGCGAGCGTCGGAAGAGAAACGTAGTTCTTTTGCAGACATGTTTGATTACTCCTAATTTGAAGTCGGAAAAGGATATTTAAGTACGAGTTTATTTAGACGAATACGGCCTGAATATCTTCCTCACGCATGATGAGGAATTC
>JAYVXM010000001.1:0-2876 GCA_043785205.1 Bdellovibrionales bacterium | reverse complement strand
GACGAACCACTCGGCTGGCGATTCATGAGCGTCGTTTTCGGCGCGCTGACCCTCGTCGGGATGTACCGCTTCGCCTACGCGCTCTTTAAGCAGGACCGGCGCGCGGCTTGGATCTGCACCTTCATCACCCTTTTCAACCAGCTCCTCTACGTTCAAGCGCGAATCGCGATGCTCGACACGTTCATGATGGCGTTCCTCGTCTGGTCCTTTTATTTCTTCGTGAAGGCGATGGATCCCTACAACTACGAGGCCCGGTGGATCATCCGCTCGGGGATCTGCATGGGACTCGCCGTCGCCTGTAAATGGTTCGCGTTCGTCCCGTGGGCGATGTGCGGAGCGCTCTATCTCCTCCAATCGATCCGCCTGGGTTCCCGGGCCCGATTCCTCGACCTGATCCTCTACTGGGTTCTTTTCCCGGCATTCGTCTACTACTCGACTTTTCTGCCCTACCTCCTCGTGAAGCACGACCCGAGCTACACGCTCTGGGAGCTTCTCACTTCCTTCCAAGCCCGGATGCTCGACGGCCAAAAGCGCGTCGTAAACTCCCATCCCTATATGAGCCAGTTCTGGGAATGGATCATCATGAAGCGGCCGATCTGGTACGCGTTCGACAAGGAGGGGACGAACGGGGAGAACGTGCGCGGCGTCGTCCTACTCGGAAATCCGATCATCATGTGGGGCGGCCTCCTCGCGATTCTCGGCCTCGTTTTCGAGGTCGTTCGGACACGTTCCTGGACGGCGTTTCTCATTCTCTACTTTTACCTCGGCTTCGCGTTTTGCTGGATCGCGATCCCGCGCAAGGTCGCCTTTTATTACTACTACTATCCGGCCGGAATGATGCTCGGAATGGCAGTGACGTATTGGATCCTCAAGTCGAAGCGCGACTGGGTCGCCTACGTGACGATCGGCGCCGTCTTCGGATTCTTCTTTTACTTCTTTCCGATCCTCGCCGCGCTCCCGATCCCCGCGAACTCGTTCATGCGGTGGATGTGGTTTCCGAGCTGGATTTAGCGCGTCCCTCGCGAATGGTGGCGAAGATCGGGGCATAGATGCGAAAGGCGTACGCCGTCCGGAGCCCGAGGCGCCGCTGGATCTCGTCTTCCGCGACGCCGCCGCGGAACCACTCGACGACCGCCGAGTGACGAAGCGTCCGCGGAGTCACGCGCGGATAGCCGAGCGATTCCGCGACCGACTTCACGAGCATCTCGATCCCGCGCGAAGTGATGCCGAGGGCGCGCTTCCCGACCCGCATCGGACCGTGGCGATTAAATCCGACGAAGCAGAGCTCGTCCTCCGCGCCCGCGAATTCCCGCAACTTCGTCGCGCCGGCGATCGTTTCGGCCGAGAGCTTCAACTCCCGTTCCGCCTTCCCGACGAACCGGACCTTCCCCGATTTCAGATCGAACTGGGCCCACCGAAGCTTCGCGGCCTCGCTCACGGCGCAGCCGGTATCGACGAGGATTCCGAGGAGGACTTCGTTTCGGCGCGCGAGGTGGGTCCCGCGATCGAGCTTGGCGAGGTCCGCCCGAAGGCGCTCGAGGTCGATCGTCTCCGGGACGCGCTCGATTTTTTCCGGAGCCGGGAGCTTTTTCGCGATGTCGAGATCGAGCTTTTTCCGCTTCGTCAGGTAATGCATGAGCTTCCGCACGGTCATGAGCTTCCGGCGCCGGGTATTCGTCTTTTGACCGGAGAGCTTCAGCCAGTCGTGGTAGCGCTCGAGATCGCGGCGGACGAGGGTGCGGACGTCGATCGTCACGCTCGATGTCCGTTTCCCCGGCCGGAGTCCCTGCAGAAACTCCGCGAAATTCTGGAGATCAAAGCGATAAGCGTCGACCGTATGCCGGGCCTTTCCGGAACCTTCGAGATGCCCGACGAAGCTTTTCAGGGCCGCGCCGAACGCGATACCCGGCATTTTTTGCCGAGCCCTACCCGGGGGGGCCTTCTTGCTTTGCGTTGACCGCTTGGACATGCGTCGATCATACTCGAGAGGTGCGGTGCTTCGAAGGAAAATCAGTCGCAAAGGATATGCGAAGTTATGATTAACCGAGTTCTTGGTCTCCTGCTCGCCCTGGTCGCGAGCCCCTTTCTTTCCACCGCCCACGCGGCGACGAAGCCCGCGCCCGTGGATACGTCGGGGGTCCTCGACCTCGACCAATCCCCCGAGGAAAAGATGGTCGGCGAAGGCCTTCCCCCTACTCCCGAAAGCGGCACCGAGAATCCCGAAGACTTACTGAAAAGCGCTCCGGTCATCCGAGCCGCAAAAAAACCGACAAAGTCCGCTTCCCTCAAAGGCGACGGCCTTCCCGCGGCGCTCCCCCTCGCGCCGGGATCTGCGAAGACCGCCCCCGCACCGACGCCTTACCTTCCGCCCGTCCCGACCGAAAATGCCGACGCGGTCGCCACTCCCGACCCCACCGCCCCGGCGGAAGAACCCATCGCGGAGACGCCGCCCGCGGAAAGCCCGCCGCCCGAAACGTTTGAAAACGTCGTCGTGCCGGGCGACGCGAATTCGGTCGCCTCCGATTCCGGAACGTCGACGAAGAAATGGGACCGAAGCGTTCCGATGTACGAGCGCGAGAAGCCGTCGTGGGGCGTGGACATCCACACCTCGCTCCAGGCGCTCGGATCGACCATCAAGTCGGAGCAACTCGATTCGAACGGAAATGGAACGGGCGTGGTCGAGGAATCCGACGTGAAAAATTTCGGGTTCGGCGTCGAATACGAGCCCCCGTTTCTCCAGAGCGTCGGCGTCGTCTCGATCGGCCCGTCGTTCAACAGCTACATCCTCGATCCGCAAGGCGACCTGACGAAAAACGCGTTCTCCATCTACGCGCTCGGCCTCAGCCTGAAATATCAGCTGAACTATTTCCGCGGGC